>NZ_RCVZ01000016.1 GCF_003668575.1 Falsibacillus albus
GGGAATCGAACCCTCATCATCAGCTTGGAAGGCTGAGGTTTTACCACTAAACTACACCCGCATATTATATTAATGAAAAGAAACAATGGTCGGGAAGACAGGATTCGAACCTGCGACCCCTTGGTCCCAAACCAAGTGCTCTACCAAGCTGAGCTACTTCCCGTCTATAAATCATTCTCAGCTTAGCATCAACATCATCGTGTCATATATGTACACTTCTGTGTGTTTTGTTTGCATCGCTGATGGAATTAATGGCGCGCCCGACAGGAGTCGAACCCATAACCTTCTGATCCGTAGTCAGACGCTCTATCCAATTGAGCTACGGGCGCATGAATCAAGTTTGGTGCGGCCGAGAGGACTTGAACCTCCACGGGGTCGCCCCCACTAGGCCCTCAACCTAGCGCGTCTGCCATTCCGCCACGACCGCATTTTTAGCGACAAAATCTATTATAACTTATCAGTTTAAAAAGTCAATAGTTTTTTGAAGAAAATTTTTAATCGTGATGGTGCGGGTGAAGGGACTTGAACCCCCACGCCTTGCGGCGCCAGATCCTAAGTCTGGTGCGTCTGCCAATTCCGCCACACCCGCATGAAATAAAAGTGAGCCATGAAGGACTCGAACCTTCGACCCTCTGATTAAAAGTCAGATGCTCTACCAACTGAGCTAATGGCTCATGGCTGGGCTAGCTGGATTCGAACCAACGCATGTCGCAGTCAAAGTGCGATGCCTTACCGCTTGGCTATAGCCCAATATTCCAAGTCGCTTCTTTTTCAAAAGCGAGGTTTTCAGTATAACATCATTTAAAATATGATGTCAACATGTTTTTTTAGATTGTTTTTCTTTAAAATAATGGCGGTCTGGACGGGACTCGAACCCGCGACCTCCTGCGTGACAGGCAGGCATTCTAACCAACTGAACTACCAGACCAAAGTTTTTTGCAAAGCAAAATAACTGTCATTTGCTGTTTAAGCAAAATAATTTGTTTTCAATAAAACAAATGGTGACCCGTACGGGATTCGAACCCGTGTTACCGCCGTGAAAGGGCGGTGTCTTAACCGCTTGACCAACGGGCCGTATGTATGGCGGAGAAGGAGGGATTTGAACCCTCGCGCCGCTTACGCGACCTACACCCTTAGCAGGGGCGCCTCTTCAGCCACTTGAGTACTTCCCCATGACATAAAAATGGCTCCGCAGGCAGGATTCGAACCTGCGACCGATCGGTTAACAGCCGATAGCTCTACCACTGAGCTACTGCGGAATAAAAATCAATTTGTTTAATTCGACTCTTTAAATTATACTTACGCTGCCCATTACTGTCAAGATGCTTTTTGAACATTTTACAAGCTTTTAAAGAAAGACCTTATTCCAAGCATCAATCTATTTTCTTAAGCTTTCCGTTACACTTTCCACATACATATTTTTTCGTGTTCACCCTTCTTTTCCTCCTATATTGAAGCCGACATTCCTTGCATTGATAAATATGATAAAAGACCGGGCGGTTTTTATTGGTTTGTTTAAGTGGTGTGCAATGCCTTGGAGCATCTACTTCCTTCATCAATGTTTTGAAATCAAAATCACGGTGGCGATACCCTTTCCCTTCGAGATGGAGGTGATAGTGGCACAATTCATGCTTTATGATTCCCACAAGTTCATCCATTCCATACGCTTCGTAATAAGTTCGGTTAATTTCGATATTATGGGATTGGAGCATATACCTGCCTCCAGTCGTCTTCAACCTTTTGTTGAAAACCGCCTGGTGGCGAAATGATTTTCTAAAACAATCCTTCGACAATTCTTCGGTCAGCCGCTGCAATTGTTCATCATTCAATGACAAGCCCTCCTTTAATGTTGAAGGTGAACATGACAACCCATTATAGCATACAATAGGTATCACCATTACTCTTTTATGCAAGGAGGTATACATTATGCCGACTTGGCTGCAAAAGCAAATGCAAAGAGCTTTCCTTGAGAAGAATCGATATCAAATCAAACTCCTTAACCAATGCTGGTTTTTTTATAGAAAAAAACACTGCTCTTGAATGGGCAGTGTTTTTCCATAAGTTTAAAATTGCGGCATTTCGATGCTTTTTCCTGCTAATCATTTCTTTGCCAGCATGGTCAAGGAAACTCTCCCTTTTTTCAAATCGACAGAGTCCACCCACACAGTCACGACGTCCCCGACTGCAACGACATCCAATGGATGCTTGACAAACCGGCTGCTTAATTTGGAAATATGGACAAGTCCATCTTCTTTCACACCGATATCTACAAACGCACCAAAATCGACGACATTTCGCACTGTTCCTTGGAGCTCCATTCCTTCGCTTAAGTCTTCAAGCTTCAACACATCTTTTTTCAGGATCGGCTTTGGCAGCTCATCGCGCGGGTCACGACCAGGTCGTTTTAATGAATCCAGGATATCTTTCAAAGTCAGTTCACCGACGCTTAATTCCCTCGAAAGCTCTCTGATGGAGACGTTGTTGAGTGCATCTTTCAACTTTTCCGTTCCAAGGTCCTCTACATCCATGTCCATCATTTTCAGCAGCCGGGTGACATCACCATAGCTCTCAGGATGAATGGACGTACGGTCCAATTGCTGGTCCCCGTCAATGATTCGCAAGAAACCGATGCTCTGCTCATAGGTTTTTGCCCCAAGTCTCGGAATCCCTTTCAATTGTTTTCTG
This sequence comes from Falsibacillus albus, assembly GCF_003668575.1. Classification (NCBI taxonomy): domain Bacteria; kingdom Bacillati; phylum Bacillota; class Bacilli; order Caryophanales; family Bacillaceae; genus Falsibacillus; species Falsibacillus albus. The sequence goes on from NZ_RCVZ01000016.1 coordinate 2,686, forward strand.
TTTTGAATCTTGCCGTTTTCTTCCCTGAATTTCACTATGTTATTGGCTACGGTCTTATTCAAACCAGAAACATATTGCAGTAATGATGAAGATGCTGTATTCACGTTGACTCCAACTTTGTTAACTGCGGTTTCTACAACAAAAGTCAGCGAGTCATTCAGCTTTTTCTGGGAAACATCGTGTTGATATTGACCCACTCCCACCGACTTCGGATCGATTTTTACAAGTTCTGCAAGTGGATCCTGCAATCGCCTTGCAATCGATACCGCACTTCTCTCCTCTACTTGTAAGTCGGGGAATTCCTCCCTTGCCAAATCTGAAGCAGAGTAGACGCTGGCTCCTGCTTCATTGACAATGATATAAGAGATATCAGAACTTACTTCTTTTAAGGTCTTCACGATAAATTGCTCTGTTTCCCTGGATGCTGTGCCATTGCCGATGGCGACAATTTCGACGGCATATTCTTTCAGGATCGAGACTACCGTATTCATTGCTTTTTCAGACTGGGCTTTCGGTGGATGCGGGTAGATTACACCGATGTAAAGTACTTTTCCTGTTTCATTCACAACAGAAAGCTTGCATCCGGTACGATATGCCGGGTCGACACCAAGTACAACTTTCCCTTTTAACGGGGGCTGAAGCAGCAGGTTTTTCAAGTTTTCCGAAAAAATATGAATCGCTTGATCTTCAGCTTTTTCTGTGAGCTCGTTTCGGATTTCCCTTTCAATGGATGGCTGGATCAGACGCTTATAGCCATCTTCTATGGCTTCACGGATATAAGGTTCTGCAGCCGAATGGTTCATGAGAATATATTTTTTAAAGAGGTAATCAAGTATTCTCTCGGTATGAGGCTGGATTTGGACTTTTAGAATGTCTTCCTTTTCGCCTCTATTTATCGCCAATGTACGATGCGGAACGACTTTATTTACAGGCTCCGAGTAGTCGTAATACATTTCAAATATGTTTTTTTCATCTTTTTCTTCATCTTTTACCTTGGTGGATAAAGCACTTGTCTTAAAGGTTTCGCGTCGGATCCATTGGCGGACAGCCGCATCGTCTGAAATCACTTCAGCGATGATGTCCTTCGCGCCGCTTAAAGCTTCATCCGCTGAATTTACTTCTTTTTCAGCTGATATGTATTTGGAAGCCTCATTCTCGATATTTACTGATTTCGGCATGGACATAAGCCATTGCGCCAGGGGTTCCAAGCCTTTTTCCTTTGCCACCGTGGCTTTTGTCCTTCTCTTTTGTTTATAGGGACGATATAAATCTTCAACGACCTGGAGTTTTTCAGCCTTTATGATTTTTGTTTTTAGTTCCTCGGTCAACTTATCCTGTTCGTCGATTAGTCTTATGACTTCTTCTTTTCGTTTATCGAGGTTTTGAACATATGTCCATTGTTCAATAATGGCCCTGATTTGCACTTCATCCAGAGCCCCGGTCATTTCTTTTCGGTATCTTGCAATAAACGGAACCGTATTTCCTTCGGATACGAGATCGATGACATTTTTAACTTGCTTAACATCTAAACGATTTTCATTGGCAATATTTTTATATACGTCCTGTTGTCTTGTGATTGTTTGCTCCATGGTACATCCCCACTTTCAATCAGTCATGTAGATAGTTTACCACATTGTTTAGCCTAAATTAAAAAGCCCGCTCCTCAAAGCAGGCTCCCGACGATAAATGTCAAGTCATCATCTTTATTTACATAATCGCGCTCCAGTTCACTGGCGATCATCCCGACTGAATAGCTGTTTTTCAACAGAGATTTGGTACTAGAAATTCTCAGCCCATCGGAATGTATCAAGAACCTCGCGCCTTCTTCAAATGGAAATCTGTGGGTATTGAACATTTGCGGCCTGCCAGACAAATAGCCTGTCACAGGTAAAGGATAGGTAAGTTTTCCAGAAGGAGAGTATAGATAGAAACGGATATTTCCAACACAGCTATAAACAAATTCTTTTTCATGAAAATACACCTTAACGATCGCTACCGCAGCACCGCGTGTTTGTGCCAGTACTTTGTTGCAAATCTTCATCAATGCATCCACGTCTTCATCCTTGTTTTGCTCGACAATCTTTGCTACTGCAGAAGATGCCTCATGCGCAAACTTTCCGCTTCCCAATCCATCAGCAAGGACACAGAGGAAATAATCTTCGGTAGTGGTCATGTAATAGCTGTCGCCACAATGCGATTTTCCTTCTTTTGATGTTTGGTGGGAATAAACCTCCACTCCATTTTGTTGCAAATGGATCATAGAGGGGACCTCTCAGGATGTATATCTTCTTCAATAATGGCATCTTTTAATTTCTTGATAGCACGCCGCTGCAGTCTGGATACATGCATTTGCGATATTCCCAGCATATCTCCTGCTTCTTTCTGGCTCATATTTTCCAAGAATGTGTATTGAATGATGGAACGCTCTCTTTCTGAAAGTACATGCAGTACTTTTTCCAACACAAGCCGTTGATTTGTCCGCTCATATCCTTCATCTACATTTCCTACGATATCCAACAGAGTGACTGTGCTTCCCTCTGAATCCGCTTCAATGGAATGATCAACAGAGAGAGCCTGATAGCTTTTCCCCATTTCCATTGCCTCTAAAACTTCTTCCTCTGAAATCTCAAGCCGATCGGCAATTTCGATCACCCGGGGAGACCGCTGCAATTCTGTTGTCAATTCTTCTATCGTCGATTTGATTTTTGGACCTAATTCTTTAATTCTCCTTGGAACATGCACGCTCCACGTTTTATCACGGAGAAATCGTTTTATCTCTCCAACAACGGTTGGAATCGCGAATGCTTCAAATGATTTTCCAAATGAATCATCGTAGCGCCGGATGGCTCCGAGCAATCCGATCATCCCGACTTGAAAGATATCTTCATGATAGGATTTTCCCTTGGAGTACTTCCTTGCGATGGATTCCACTAGACGCTGATAATGAACCACCAATTGGTCCTGTGCATCCTGGTCTCCATTTTCCTGGAAAGCTTTTATCCACGCGTTTACTTGTTCGCGGGAGTTATTAGGTTGAGATAGATTCGACATCCCTATCCACCTGCTCTCCTTCAAGGTACTTAGTCATTAAGACAGTTACCCCCTCCTTATGGTGGATTTTCACTTCGTCCATAAGACTTTCAATGAGGTAAAGCCCTAAGCCTCCTTCACGTAAAAATTCAACTTCAAGATTTTCTTGATACGGTCCGATTTCCTCTCTGGTTTTCTGGAAATCAAAGCTTGCCCCATGATCCGCGACCATAATTTCCAAGCGGTTGGCATACAGACCGAATCCGACGATCACTTCGCCATCTTCTTCCTTATATGCGTGCTGCACTGCATTTGTAATCGCTTCGCTGGTCGCAATCTTCAAATCTTCGATTGAATCGTAAGTAAATCCCATCCTGCTGGCAATCCCGGAAATCGTCAGACGGATCACTCCGACAAACTCCGGTTTACCAGGAACCTTCATCTCGATGTAATCAAAATCCTCCATCATCATACTCCACCCTCTACCTCGGAATTGATTTCCATAATGTCAGCTAAACCGGTAATGTCGAATAGACGCTGCAAACGGTCGGATAACCCTGTAAGGACCATTTGTCCATTATTTGCACGGATCCCTTTAAACAAGCCGACAAAAACACCTAATCCGGTACTGTCCATATATGAAACATTTGTTAAGTCAATGGTTAAATGGATGTTCTCTTTAACTGCATAAGGAGAAAGTGTTTCCCGTATTTGTGGAGCTGTATAGGCATCAATTTCACCAGCTATCGTACTCTTAACAAATAGTTCGTTTTCTTTGACATCAATTTTTATATTCACGAATGCTCACCTCTTATACATTTCAAGACTCTTAACCTCTACCCTTAATTCAAATGCCCCAAACCTCTGTCAGCATTTCCTTTTTAAAACAATGAGTGTAAAATCGTCTCTGAGCTGAAAATCCTGAAGTTTTTCAAGCTCCTTATAAATATTATTGACAATTTCCTGAGCTCCCAGGTGTATATATTTATTGATATATTCAACAAGGGTTTCCCGCTCGATGAAGCCATCCTCTGTGCGGCATTCTGTTACACCATCTGATAATAGGATTATCATATCCCCGATTTCTATGTGCCTCTCATATTGGCGATATTTAGCTTTTTTATCGATTCCGAGCAGCAACCCTTTTGCAGAAAGGTCATTATATTCCTTATTTCTTGCATGGTAGTAAAAGCCAGGTTCATGGCCGGCAGAAGCATAATGGAAATTATGTTTATTTGTATCATACATACCGTAGAACATGGTCACGAACATGGTCGGATCGACGTTATGCTCGACAACACGGTTTATGTTTTCAAGCACACTGCTGGGATTGAAGCTATTTTCCGGCAAACTGTCCATGGCATATTTGATCATCGACATGCACAAAGCTGCAGGAATACCTTTGCCGATAACATCGGCAATGGCGACACTGATTGTATTTTTGCCATCCTTGACAAAATGATAATAATCACCGCTCATCGTTTTGGCAGCGACACTGATGGCACCGATATCCAGGCAGTCTTCCTTCGGGATGGATGTGCCCAGGAGCGTCTGCTGCATATTTGCCGCGATTTCTATCTCACTTCTTAATTCCTGCTGCTGATTTCGCAGACTTTGATGCTCGCGGTATGCCAATCCATATCCCATGATGACTTCCAAAAGGATATCAAAAGAATGGATGACGCTCTCAGGGATATCAGGCTCCATCTCCATAATGAGCGAACGGTGCATACTGATGATTTCTTCCGGAGATATTTTATGCTCAATGGACTTCCTGCTGAACTTTTGCCCTTGATACAGCCCTTGTTCATTTTGATCCTTTAAATAGCTCTCAAGGATTTCTTTGTATTTTTTATCCATAATATTTCTAAAATCCATAATACTCCCCCTAACGGAGCCACTTGGTTGCTCTTATATCTGTCCCCACACCAGGATTGGAGTCAATCGAAAACTCGTCCATCAATCTTTTTACGCCGGGTAATCCTGCTCCTAGCCCGCCTGAGGTAGAGAAGCCATCCTCCATTACTTTTCTGATATCATTAATACCGGGGCCGGAATCTACCGCAATGATTTTAAGGCCAGATTTTCCGTTTTGGTATAACTTTTCAATACAGATTTGCCCTTGCCCGGCATATAAATATATATTTCTGGCTAATTCGCTTATTGCTGTAGTTATCCTCGCCTGGTCCACTGTGCCAAATCCAAGCTCACGGGCAACATTTCTCCCTAGCTGACGAGCAGCTACAATGTCCCATTCATTTAATATTTTTACGCAGGATTGGACGTCCATACCGTTAATCCCCCAGTTCCTGTTGTAATTTCTCCAAACCCTTTTCAAGATCTAGCGCGGTCAGGACATCTTCCAGGCCAATCCCTAATTCGATAAGGGTAATTGCCACTGCAGGCTGGATTCCGGTTATTACCACCTTCGCCCCCATCAGCGTTGACATGTTAATCACATCGCCAAGAACTTTAGCAATGAAGGAGTCGATAAAATCGATTGACGTAATGTCGATGACAACACCTTTAGCATTCGTTTCATGTATTTTATTTAATAGATCTTCTTGGAACTGAAGTGCCGTCTGGTCATCCAGTTCCCATTGAATCGATACAAGAAGACAATCATGAAGCTTTAAAATTGGAATTCTCAACTTTAACCCTCCAACTCTACAATTTTACGATTTGTCAATTCTAACGCAGCTTCTATTCCTTTTCTCAACGTGCTCGTCGTAATAATTTCATTTAGATTTATCCCAAGATTCACAATGGTCTGGGCAATTTCAGGACGAATTCCGACAAGCATGCATTTGGCTCCTACAAGCCTTACTGCACCGGCTGCCTGGATAATATGATGGGCTACCATCGTATCCACCACCGGTACTCCCGTAATATCTATCAAAACCACTTCTGCCCTGTGTTTAACGACACCGGTCAACAAATTCTCCATAATAAGCTTTGCTCTTTCGGTATCAATCGTACCAACCAACGGGAGAACCGAAATTTTTTCCACTACAGGGATTAACGGTGCAGATAGCTCCTGCAGTGCAATCTTTTGAAGAGATACTGTTTTTTCCCATGTTTCTGTATAAACACTGACCACTTCGTGATACATTGGCGACATCCATTTATCGAAAGCATCACCGAATTCCATCAGCTTTTCGTCAGGGATGATGCCCGCATTCCTCATATCTTCAAATACAATTTTCCCGAAAGTCTGCATCCCTTTTGTGACAAATGTAAGCGGCCAACCAAGACGGATCACCTTAGCGGCAAAGTCTTCAAGCTTTAGATTGAAATCATCGTCCTTTACCAGATTCGATATCAACAGATCCACAAACTCCCTGCTTGTCCGAGTAAAAACCTGGTCGGAAACGACGCCCACCAATCTTTCGTCTGTCTGGCCTTTCATACCATCCATCCAATTCGATAAAATCTCATCTTGGTGTTTGTGGATATAATCTACTAATTCTTGGTACATGTGTTCCTCCTTATTTTATCACACGGAAATTTGTATGCTTCCCAGCCGGAAAGATGTAAATAAAACGTAAAATAATTACAAAGATGAATTCAGAGAGAACAATTATTCTCTTCCAATATTATGTTAATCGTATATTCCTTGCAATCAAAACCTTTTTCCATCATTTATTACGGATGACGGTATGTGCTTATTTTATTACACCTATAATATTCTGACAAATTATTTTATTAATATTCATGCGATTCACATATGGTTTCACTAATGGCTGATCTGAAAAAATGAATGTAAAAATTAAGCGGGGAACGATATTTTCACGAATGAATCGGAAAACGGCAGGGGGATGCAGAAGGAAATTATAAAATAGGGAAAAATAAAAAAACGCCCTTTTGGAGCGTTTTAGTTAAAATTCAATGAGACCCACACTTATTTGAAGGGCTTCATCAACCTTTTCCATCATCTCATCGTCCAAATGAGTGATCTTGTCTGTTAAGCGCTGCTTATCAATCGTACGGATCTGTTCAAGCAAGATGACAGAATCCCGCTCAAAACCGTAGCGCTTTGCGTCAATTTCGACATGTGTAGGCAGTTTTGCTTTTTGAATTTGTGCGGTTATGGCAGCGACAATTACAGTGGGACTAAACCGATTCCCAATATCATTTTGGATGACTAAAACTGGACGAACACCGCCTTGCTCAGATCCAACTACCGGGGAAAGGTCTGCAAAATACACGTCACCACGTTTAACAATCAAAGGATTATCCTCCGCTTACTAAACGTTCAACTGTATGTTCTGCCTCGTACTCTGCTTGAATAGCTTCAGAAGCAATGGCCAAATTGATCTTTGCCATTTCCATATAGCCGCGTCTCATTGACTCGCGAATTTGGCGTTTCTTTCGCTCACGAAGGTACATTTTAGTTGCACGATAAATAAATTCATTGCGATTTACATTTTCTTGTTCAGCAAATCCATCTAATTCACTTAAGAGCTGCTGCGGCAATCGTATTAAAATTTCTGTTGTTGCGCTGGATTCAGACACAAACTACACCTCCACCATCACTACACACCGTTTCATTCACTACCATAACAATCATACCATCAAACCACTGCAAAGAAAAGACAATTTAACAATTCTTATCTATTATCGTCAAATAAAACTGATAATTATGCATGTATTTCATCGAATACCATAAAAATCATTTTTTTGAAGACAAAACCCTATTGGAAACTTCAATCGGCTTGTTGTTCAATACAAAAATTCTTGGCACGCGATTTGAAATCATGCAAGGGATTTCATAATTGATGGTATCCAGTTTTTTCGCCAATTCATCAATACCGATTCTTTCTTCCCCTTGTTTTCCGATCAGCGTAACCTTTGTCCCTGCCTTGACTTCATGGGGGAGCCTTACCATACATTGATCCATACAAATTCTGCCGACAATCGGTGCGCGCTTCCCTTCAACAAGGACCTCTTGGCTTTGAAGCTTTCTGATCCAACCATCTGCATATCCGATCGGGATCGTCCCAATCCACTCTTCTTTTTCCGCGGTATATGTTGCCCCATAGCTCACACTATCGCCTGGATTGATTTTCTTGACGTGAACCAGCCTGGAGTGTAGGGAAAAGGCCTCCTTCAAAGGGAAAGGCAGTAAACCCTTCATTTCCTCCGATGGGGAAAGTCCATACATCGCAATCCCCAGCCTGACTGCATTAAAGCCTTTTTGCGGCTGCCTCAAGGATGCTGCGCTGTTGGCAGAGTGAATATATTTCGGCTTTGATGACAATGATCCCACCATTTCTTCGAAAATTTTCAATTGCCGGTGATAATACGATTCATCCAGCTCATCAGCTGTCGCGAAATGGGTGAATACCCCTTCGATTTCAAAATTCGGCCGCTTTACCAGCGATTGCTCGACCTCTTTTAATTCAGGAAGGGTCGAAACACCAATCCGGCCCATGCCCGTGTCACATTTTATATGGACTTTCAGGATGTCATGCCCCTTTAGAAACCGCCCCGCTTCTTCTATCCAGCTTTCCTGGAAAACGGTTAAGGAAATATTGTGATCCACCGCCATCCGGACGTCTTGCGGTCTGCTGGCCCCCAGGACAAGAATGGGTGATTCTATCCCATTCTTCCTCAGCGATAATGCTTCATCAAGGAAAGCCACCGCCAAACCGTGTGCTCCTGCATCCATAGCCGCTTCGGCAACCTGCGCGTCGCCATGACCATAGGCATTTGCTTTGACTACGGCAAAGATGGAGATATTCTCCGGCAGCAGCCGCCTCACTGATTTTACATTTTCCATCACATCATCTAAATTCACTTCTACCCATGTATCACGAAAAAATTGAGTATGTGTGTCCAAGAAATTCCCTTCCTTCTAGCCCAGACCAAATCTTTTATATTTGATTATTCAACTCCAGCCGCCACTTGTCAAATGAATAATCTAACAATTGGCGCCCCTAGTCTACAAAATGACAAAAGGGATCGAGAGGACATGCTCTCGATCCCTTCTGCGTAAACTACCGGACCAGAAAATTATTTCACCATGTTCCCTTGGACGGAACGTGCTACCTTCATCATCTCATCGGCGGACAGGTCTTTTGATGCAAGCATATAGTCCACTCCATTATAGGTCCATCTAACGGAAGCGTCCGTCATCGCACCGATTGTAAAGCCGAGGTCGACGATCTTTCCGCTTGCTTCAGTGGATACCATGGCAGTTGAGACGACTTTGGCTTTTTCCTCGACGAGCGTGAACGATTTATCCCCGCCGTAAGTCAATACGATCCGCTTTCCTGTGCCTGTATCGATGTCTTTTTGTTCAATCAGGCTGACATTTCCAATATCGGCAGTCGGGTATTGCACTTTGAACTCCTTGCCATTTACTGAGGCATCAACCGGAACTTCAAGCTGTGCTCCCGTCATATTTTTATTTGTATCAAAGGCGTCCTTATCAAAGCTGGCATTGAATTCCACCTTGGAGAACTCAACAGTCACAAGCGGATTATGATCCGTATCCATGACTTTTACACTAACCGGTGCCAAATTGCGCTTATTTAATTTGATTTCCTGCGTAGGAAGCATCTTGCTATTCTGATAGCGGGTTTTTGTTTCAAATACATAATAGTTATCTTTCACACTGAATTTGGCATTTTTGTCTTGAATAATGTCTTTTACAAGGGATTCGTATAAATACGCTTGACTGCTGTTTTCAGGCCAATCACTTTGGAATTTGAAGCTTTTGTTGAGAGCCGGCGTCAACACATATACCCCATCTTTATTGCGGAGGATCATTTGACTTTGATCTCTTTGGGCATTTTTCAAATTCACACGGTAGTAATCAGGTTGATTGTGCCAGACATCGATATTATACGTCTGCGGTTCGTTCCCCATTTGCAGCGTCATTTTCGCGTGCGCTTTATAGCCTTTTAAATCACCAAGCTTTTGATTCAAATCCTTGATTACGTCTTCTTGTGTTTTAGTTCCACAAGCAGAAAGTGCTAGGATTGCTGAAATGGCAACTATTAGCACCAAAAACGTTCTCTTCATCTTTTCAGCCCCTTTTTGTCTCATTTAAACGTTAAAGAGAGATGATGGAGGGTCTAAGGTGCCCCCTTTCACCCTTCCCCAGCCTTGTAGATTCCGTTCCATGCTGTTCGGAAAAGGATGCATAAAGTTTCTTTAAACCCACCCTTGTCTCTCCTAATGCACTATGAATATATGAGACAACCTTTTTAAATATGCTTGAGTAGAAAGAGAAAGAGAAAATCTTTTAGCTTGTTTGAACTCCTTTATATTTCTTCGATGACAACCTGTGCGGCCGCAAAATCCCTGCTATGGGTGATGGACAAGTGGACGCCGCGCCGAAATGGTTTCAGAAAATACGGCTTCCCCATATCATCGGAGGCAATCTCCATATCCTGTAAGGATAGCTCTTCTCCGATCCCAGTGCCATAGGCCTTTGAAAAAGCTTCTTTCGCAGCAAACCTCCCTGCTAGAAATTCGATTTTTCTTCTGCCATGCAGCTCGGAGAAGGTACGCTGTTCATTTATTGTTAATATCCTCTCAGCAAATCGCTCCTGTCTGGAAGCAAGCCGTTGAATTCTATCGAGTTCGATTAAGTCCATCCCTATTCCTTTAATCATCCCACGTCGCCCTCCTTCTATTTTGAAAAAGTCATGCATATAAACAGTAATGTACAAGTATGTAAGGATATTTCATATCACAGAGGTGGACTTCAATGTTTGTCCGTAATGAACGGTTTCAAGATTATGTAAAGCTTTATCCTGTTATAACAACAATCGCCGCCATCCACACCGTCTTGTTTGCAATTGGCTCTATTCCTTTCTTTCCGCGCCAATGGCTGTTCCACACATTGGCCGGCGTCAACATTTACATTGATCAAGGTGAGTATTGGAGACTTGTCACGCCCATTTTCATTCATATGGACTTTTCCCATTACATCTTTAATACCATTTCGCTTTTGCTTTTTGGCCCTCCACTGGAACAGATGCTGGGAAAACGATTGTTCATTGCTCTCTATTTGGTTTGCGGCATTTCCGCAAATCTTTTCACCTTTTTGCTGCTCCCGCTTACGTATATTCACGTAGGATCAAGCGGAGCCATTTTCGGCCTGTTCGGCTTTTATTCTGCAATGGTTGCAGCGAGGAAAATCACAGCGAGGCAATCGGTCCAATTGATTCTCCCCCTTGTCATCATAGCCTTATTCATGACCTTTATACAACCTGGAGTGAATGTGGTCGGTCATATTTTCGGATTGTTAACCGGTCTTGTCATCGGGCTGCTATCCATGAAAAAATTGCATTCGTTTAAATAGACTTTTTGGATGAAGGCTCAACAATCTTTACGATAACTGCCTAAAATAAAAAAGTTGAGCAAAAGCGGCAAACGCTATGACTCAACTTTTTTTAATGAAGCCTGCGAGGCAGCAGGGGTGAACCACTCATAAATATGACTCGCGTCTTTTGATTCTATATATTTGACCGTCACCCTCCTGCCGGCTTCCCCGGATTTGACAGTGGCTTTAATGGTCTCCAGTTCATTCTTTTGCTGAAACCAGCTTTGTTTTGTTTGCATGGACTGAATCCGGTTTTTGTTCATGAAAAATGTGTTCTTCCCGATCGACCGGTATTGGAGAGCCAAACGATGCCCATCGATTGCCCACCCTGCTGCCTTGTACTTGGACCATGCCAAGACAAATGCAAGAAGGGGAAGTATGCACGCCAGTGATCCCCATGGCCATAAAAACCATGTCAATGCCCCTGCTGCGATCAGTGCCTTCCATTCTCCAATAATGACATAACGCAGCAGCGACCTTCTTGGCGGTCGGGCAAATTCAGGCTCCGTTCCGAAATCAGGCAGCAGGTTATTCATGATTTCGGGAATCCGCTTTTTCTTGATGATCGGAAGGACCATGACCGCAGCACTTTCTTTTTGAAAAACCGATCCTCCCGCGCTTATCAGGTGCACCGTGGCGAAACCGAATGGCTGACGAAGTATATTTTCTGCAACCCGCACAGCTTGAACCCGCTTCATAGGAATCGTGATCTGTTTTCTTTCAACAAGGCCCCTTGTGATGATGATATCATCGTTATCCTTTCTTACTGTAAAATTGCCGTACTTCAACATTGTAATAAAAATCGAAATGAGCCACACAAGGAAAAAGCCAATAAATATCGCAGCTGAAATGAGAATGATGCTGTTATGGACAAGCTTTCCCATTTCGTCGAAAATCTCCTGATAAGGAATGTATTCATCAAACTGTGTCCATAAAGCAAAGACCCCCGAAAGGACAACGCCAATCCCCCCTGATGTCGTAGCCATCAACAATAATTCCCTCGGAGCAACTTTATAAATAAACGCCTCAGCTGATGTTTTCTGATCATCTTCCAATGAGCTCTCAAGTATCATCGATTGTGACTTCTTAGAATTTCGTATGGTTTGCTCGAGCCATTCGGCATCATGCTTATAAATGGCAGTCAACTCTGCTTCGGATTTACGGTTGTCCGTTGAACCCGCAGTTTCCACTTCGACCCTGGTTAATCCAAACGGCCTGTGCAGGATAGACTGGGAAAAATGAAAGCTTTGAATCCGATCAAAAGGAATGAACCTTTTCTTTTTCACAAAAAGCCCATATTCAATCCTTAATTCGCCATCTTCCAAGCGGTAAGTGAATCTCCTCCATTTGATGATCCCTGCAGCCAATGCAAAGACAATCGATATGACAGTGATACCCATCGGGAAGTAGTCCCAATAAGATTGAATTCCATTGGAGCCCACCAATAAAACAAGGAGAGGAAATATCATCCCCTTTAATTGTTTAAGGAAATTCCAAATAGCTGCAATGGGATGCAGCCGTTTACGCTCAGACATCATCTTCAGCCACCCTTGCCAACCGGGAAATCGATGCTCTCAAATCGTCGGCCTCGACCGTCTCTATTGCAGGGATATGATGAATCGTGGCAGCGGTTGAGATCGTGATCGTCGATAAATGATATTTTCTCAGCAACGGCCCCTGTACTGTATCCACATGCTGGACACGGACCATCGGAACTAACGTCCTTTTAATAAAAACCATGCCATGCTGCAGCTCGATTTCCTGATCCCTGACTTCATAGCGCCACCTTTTCCACTTTATATAAGGAAAAAGGAAGCCAAATATATAGCAGCAGACTATCACCAATGCAGCCCCAGCAGCTATTGGCCATTTCGGCCAGTCAAATTTGATCGTTGCCGCTATGCCTGCGATGAATATGATCAAACATATGAGTGAATATATCATACCTTCCATACGCCAAACCGTAAGCGCCTTTGGCGACACCCGATTGCTCGGCTCGCTTCCCCTCATGATATTACCTCCGATTCTCCTATTGCTTTCTATACTTCTATCTACGTGAAAAATGAAGGAAGGTTTCGTTCGCCGCTCACTTTTTTTGATACAGTAATTTATCCTTTTATATTGATTGGAGCGGAAGGTGCGAGACTCCGGAGGCTCACTGCCCGTCCCTTGGAAATTAACCGCATACAACCATAGATAAATAACAACATACTAAACGAATAGAGCCTTTTAATTTGATTAACCACAGCATCCTTGAATAACCCATACTTGTTGAAACGGTTCAATGCACAATGAATGTAGAAGCATCCAGCCACTCTATATTTTTCCGAAATGATAAATCTTCATGAAGCTGAAATAAAGCTTCATCCTTCCTCTTTGCTTCTATCATACAATCGATTTCCGTTACGGTTCCATTGATTTTTTGTAAAAATCCGTAAAGCATATCTGGGTCAACATAGTCGGCATGTGCCTTATAGTGGGAAGGAGACCTTGGACTGGAAATATGAAACTTCATGGGGAGCTTAGAATGGCTCCAAGTCGCAATCGTTCGTTCCCAATCCTGCTCCCAATCGTATTCATGGTTGGCCAGGTGGTGATGCAAATCAAATACGAGCGGGATCTGGAGCTTTTCACACAAATATAAAGCATCATGCTGTGTGTACACTGTATCATCGTTCTCCAAAAGGAGCATTTTCTGAAGGTGCGGAGCAAGGAACCCAAAGTTATGGATGAATTGTTCCATCGCTTTTTCCTTGTCTTCATAAGCCCCGCCGACATGGATGACGCATCGATGTTCGGGAGGCACACCCATTCCTCTTATCAATCTATAGTGAAGCTGAAGCGTTTTAATGGTGTTTTTCAAGATGTCAGCTTTTGAAGAAGTAAGGACAACAAAATGTTCAGGATGGAAATCGACCCTCATCGGATGGTCCTTCAGGAATTGGGCTATTTCCTTCAGCGGTGCTTCAATTCCCGTGAAATAGTCCCAGTCTTTCAGCTCGGGATGATTGGCCAGCGGAATCAATTTTGAACTGAACCTAAAGAAGTGGATATCATTTGCCGCATTATGCCTCAGCAGCCGTAGGCAGTTGTGAAGGTTTGAGGCTGCGATCCGTTCCAGCTTCCGTAGGGCAGCATCCCGATCTTTTAAAGATGAAAATTGTTTATATGTCATGGTTTGAGAAGGCGAGGAATTTTCAAGCTTCATACTCATCGCTACGTAACCTAGTCTGACTATCACGAGGTCCCCCCCTTTTTTCATTTAGTATGTGCGTTGAGAGGCATTATGAAGCAGGCATTTTCAGGGGCCAACGTTAATCCGTACATATAAGCTCAGCTATAAAAAAAAACGGAGCACAAACTCTTCTACGAGTTCATGCTCCGTTTTAAGGATATTAGTAATTTTTTTGGCTCTTTCTTTGAGGACGCTTGGAAGAAGAACGCTGCTGGCCGCGGCCATTGTTTCCTTGGCCTTGTGGTTTGCCTCTTCTTCTTGATCTTTGCTGTTGTCCGCCTCTTTTATCTCCTCCGCGGTCCCTTCTTGAAGGAAGCGGCTTCTCTTCGGAGATCTTCACTGGAGAACTATCCGGCTCTTTTGTCAACAATTTCAATGATGCTGCAGCGATTTGCTCAGGAGTGTAATTCTCAAGCAATTTCTCTGCCATCTGTTGATAATCTTGCAAGGAATTCGCATCGATTGTTTCAACGATCTGATCATAAGAAGCTTTTTGAAGTCCTTCAAGAGCCTCAGACCAGGTAGGCGGACGCATAGGCGTCATACGCTTCTTCGTTGTTTGCTCAACAACTTTCAGGTAACCCATTTCACGAGGGCTTACGAATGTCATGGCCATACCTTCTTTACCTGCACGGCCGGTACGTCCGATACGGTGGACATAGCTTTCCGGATCTTGCGGGATATCGAAGTTGTAAACATGTGTTACACCTGAAATATCCAATCCGCGGGCTGCAACATCCGTTGCTACCAAGACATCGATTTTTCCTTCTTTGAACTTCTTAAGCACAAGCAATCGTTTTGCTTGACTTAGGTCACCATGAATTCCTTCAGCCATATATCCACGAAGCGACAGAGCGTTTGCCAACTCATCCACGCGGCGTTTCGTACGTCCGAATACGATCGCAAGCTCAGGGGATTGCGTATCCAACAAACGGGATAATACATCGAATTTTTCTCTTTCTTGCACTTTCACATAGAATTGCTCGATGTTCGAAACCGTCATTTCCTTCGCTTTCACGCGAACGATTTCAGGATTCTTCATGAAGCGCTCTGCGATTCGGCGGATTGGATCCGGCATAGTCGCTGAGAATAAAAGTGTTTGTCGTTCAGCTGGAACGTTTGAAAGGATGGACTCAATATCCTCTTTGAATCCCATGTTCAACATTTCATCCGCTTCATCCAAGATCAATGTATGAACATTATCTAAACGCAAAGTGCGGCGTTTGATATGATCTAGGATGCGTCCTGGAGTTCCGACAATGATGTTAGGGTTTTTCTTCAAGGCGCGGATTTGACGTTGAATGTCCGCACCGCCGTACACTGCCAATACACGGGCACGGCTGTCTTGCCCTACTTTATATAATTCCTCTGACACCTGAATTGCTAATTCACGTGTCGGAGCAATAATGATTCCTTGAACATTTTGGCTTTTTGGATCTAATTTTTCAATCAGAGGGATTCCAAATGCTGCTGTTTTCCCCGTTCCTGTCTGCGCCTGGCCGATGATATCTTTGCCCTCTAAGCTCAATGGAATCGTGCCGGCTTGGATCGGTGTTGCTTCTTCGAATCCCATTCGCTTGACAGACTTCAATGTTGACGGGCTTAAACCTAATTCTGAAAACTTGGTCAATGCTATTCATTCTCCTTTTTATCATGCATTAAGTCACTACTTAATTTATAGTCACTTTTATTTTTTTATAAACAAAAAAAGACACCCTTCAAACGAAGAGTTGGTTTTTAAACGTATGAATGATGTTTCTGTAATGTTACCATTAATGAAGAAGGATTTCAACGTGCGGACATGTTTATATTTTCTACAGTTAAAAAACAAAATATTTCGTCAAATAATGCCATTTGTTCATCACAATGACAGATTAAGTGCTTTGCGTTGGGCTCCAGCCTTAATATTTTTTGTTCGCTGGAAATTTCTTTATATAAATATTCAGCACTCTTTTTCGGCACGATTCCATCCGCTTCCCCTTGGACGATTAATGTTGGGATGGTAATTTTTCTTAGCTGAGGCCTTGATAACATAACAATCTTCCTGAATTCCCTTGTTGCAGATAGTGGCGTTTTCATTATTTTTCTTTTATATCTTAGGAAAAGTTCGTTTTTCAATAAATTACCATTAAATGTGTCGCCGATCATTTCCTTAATATCCTTGATAATTTGCGGGACATTGATGTAATAAGCAGCCGCACTTAACAAGACGAGCTTCTTGATAGGGTACTTTACCGCTAAATAGCTTGCAATCAAGCCGCCCATGGAGAATCCGATCAAATAAACTTCCTCGCATTTCCGCAGCAAGTCTTGCAAGGCCTTCTCGGCACAGTCGATCCATTCACTATGCGCCACCCCTTTTAATTGCAGCGTTTCGCCATGTCCCGGAAGCGTCGGCACAGCCACTTCCCAATCCGTATTTCTTTTCAAGTAATCCACCAGCGGCGCCACTTCATAAGGTGCCCCTGTGAATCCATGGATACAAAGACATCCAATCATATCATCACCATAATCAATAAATTTTTGAAAAATCAATGTACATCGGCTATCCTCAGGTCAGGTGAAGGAAATCTTTCAATTATTTCTTTATATGCCCATTCCTCAGCCGAAAGGAGACGCATTTAAATGTTCAAAGCCATACTCTTCGACCTTGACGGGACCCTCCATGACAGGCACGCGACCATCAAAAGCTTTATCTCGGATCAACACCGCAGACTCCTCATACATACTGAACTGGACGAAAAAACGTATTTGGATACCTTCATTCGCCTTGAGAACAACGGCTACGTATGGAAGGACCAAGTGTACAAGCAGCTGACCGAAGAATTCAGCCTCTCTGCGCCATGGGAACAATTATTGAATGACTATGTGGAGCGTTCGCCATCCCATGCACAGTCCTTTGAAGGTATTTTGCCCATGCTGAAACAATTGAAACAGCATTACAAATTGGGTCTGATTACAAACGGAAAGTCCAAGGTTCAGAAAGGCTGCCTGGAAATATTGGGTTTGACAGAATTTTTCCACTGCACGGTCATTTCAGAAGAGGTCAATGTGAAAAAACCTGAACCAGAAATCTTTTATCACGCTTTGAATCTGCTTAACATCGAACCGCATCAAGCCATTTACGTCGGCGATCATCCGGCAAACGACATCCAGGCTGCCCACGAAATTGGCATGAAAACAATTTGGATTGACAACGGCATATATGATCGACCATCAAAAGCTGATTGGATCACCGATGAGGTTCGCTGCATCCCAGAAATCTTGGAGACTGCAGGGGTGTTTCCATTTATAGAGAATTTACGTCGTTCTTACTATCCTCATCCGGCAACAATGTTCCTTTTAATAAAAGCAGATCTCAAAAAGGCTTTTTGAGATCTGCAAAATCTGCATACAACTCGTTAATTCTTTAGCGCCTCGACTACCTCTTCCAGTTTCATTCCTCTGGATGCTTTGACAACAACCAGGTCATTCTTGCCTAGCTTTTTCTTCAATAAGTTGATTAAACCTTCTTTATCTTCAAAGGCATGTACAGCATTTTCAGAAAAATTCTGTTTTGCACCTTCGGCAATAAAGCGGCTCAATGGACCAAACGTAAACACTTCATCGATTTTATCCGGATGAATGGTTTTCCCGACCTCAGTATGGAATTGCTTCTCCATATCGCCAAGCTCAAGCATATCTCCGAGCACCAAAAATTTATTCCGACAGCCCTCAAATTCTTCCGCCATTTTGATCGCTGCCCTCATGGAAGTGGGGCTGGCATTGTAAGCATCGTTAATAATGACTGATTCCTTCATTCCGGTTAGTCTTTCCATTCTCATGGACGTCAGTTTAAGTCCCGAAATTCCTTTAACCAATTGTTCCGCAGAAAGTCCCAGGCGATGGCCGATAATCAAAGCCGACATCGCATTCATGACATTATGCTCGCCAAGCACGGGTACATCGAACTCAGTCTCCGGCAAAATGTTCACGCCAAATCTTGTCCCACTGTCAGTTGGTTTTAAATGAATTGGATAAACATCATTTTCTTTCGAACGTCCAAACGATTGGGTCTGATAAGGAAGTGGCTTGTTCAAACGACTAGTCAACAGCGGCTCATCTCCGAAATAAATCAAAACCCCATCTTCGTCAAGGCCTTCCGCAATCTCGAGCTTCGCTTCGGCAATCCCTTCCCGCGAACCCAAGTCCTGTAAATGGGACTCACCGATGTTGGTAATGACTGCAAAATCAGGTTTCGCCAATTTTGTGAGAAATTCGATTTCTCCCCTTCCACTCATGCCCATTTCAAGTACGGCCACTTCAGTGGTTTCCTTGAGTGACAACAGCGTAAGCGGAAGTCCGAGGTGGTTATTATAATTCCCTTCCGTCTTTTGAACGGCATACTTCTGCGAGAGTATAGAATAAATCATATCCTTGGTAGAAGTTTTCCCATTGCTTCCCGTCACTCCCACTACCTTCAAATCCAACTGATTCCGATAGGATTTTGACAATTCCTGCACTGCAATCAATGAGCTGTCCACTATGAGAATCGGTAAATCCTCTGGAGGATTGGGAACCTCTTTTTCCCAAAGTGCGGCACTTGCCCCTTTTTCAAAAGCATCCCTGACCATGGTATGACCATCTACTTTTTCCCCTTTAAAAGGCACGAATAAGTTGCCTTGTTCAATTTTGCGGGTATCAATGCAAACCCCGCTGATTTCTACATCTCCAAACCTATCCAGGATATCCCTATCAAACTCGAACATCTCCGCCAGCTGCTCCAAAGACCTTTTTATCATTCGCTTCATTCTCTCCTTTAAACAATGGCTTATATACACAAGAGGCTGCCCTTTATGTGCTTTTGCTTTTTTCAGGGCGGCCTCTATCTATTAATTACATTGTATGCTTAATATTTTGTTTATCTTCGTGGCGTTCTTTCGCCAAAGCAACGAGTTTTTCGATAAGCTCAGGATACTCAACCCCTGTATGCTTCCAAAGAAGCGGGAACATACTGAATGGAGTAAATCCAGGCATCGTGTTTACTTCGTTGATAAGAATTCTCCCTTCCTTGGTTAGGAAAAAGTCTGCACGTACAAGACCTGAGTTATCGAGTGCTTTGTAAGCATCAACAGCCATGTCTTTCATGGCTGAATACGTCTCATCATCGATATCAGCAGGGATGATCAGGGCTGTATCGCCGTCTTCGTATTTGGCTTTATAGTCGTAAAAATCCTTTTTGGGGACAATCTCCCCTGCAACAGAGCATTCCGGTGCATCGTTGCCCATGACGCCAATCTCGATTTCCCTTGCTGTTACACCCTCCTCTATGATGATTTTGCGATCGAATTGGAAGGCTTCTTCAAAGGCTTGCGCTAATTCATCCCGATTTGTACATTTGCTGATGCCGACACTTGATCCCAAGTTGGCGGGCTTTACAAAACAAGGATACCCAAGAGCTTCCTCCACTTCGGAATAGGCATTCTCCGGATTCTGCTTCCAAGTCTGGCGTACGAACCATACGTATTTGACTTGCTCCAAGCCTGCCTGGGCAAATAGGTTTTTCATGATGACCTTATCCATGCCGGCTGCGGATGCAAGAACACCATTTCCTACATAAGGAAGATTCAATAACTCAAGCATGCCTTGAACGGTTCCATCCTCGCCATTCGGGCCATGTAAGAGAGGGAAAATGACATCTGAATCAGAATCGGTATTTGTCAGAGCAACCGCAAGCGCATTCGGCGCGACAGCATCCCCTTCACTGAATTCAAGCTCTTTAACCGTTTCGACCGGTCCATTTAATAAGGGGCCTTTTATCCACTGGCCTTCAGTCGTGATAAAGATTGGCTGTATCTCATACTTTGCTGGATCCAATGCTTGGATCACAGCTTTTGCTGTTTGCAAGGATACTTTATGTTCAGCGGATTTCCCGCCATATAATAAACTAAGTTTTGTTTTCATGTTGACCTCCAAAATGACATTTGAGATGTATCTATTTTATCACTTTCACCCAAAAGAGAAAGAAGCATTGCGCATTTTGTAATAAAAAAGTAATCAAGCCCGCTATCCTATGACAATCACCTAAATAGAGCCTACTATATCCATATGACTCACTTACAAAATGGAAGCTTATCTTTTTTGTTAATTCTATACCCTTTTATATTTGGCAATCAAACGCTCAATTAGTTTCATTGATCCTCGGCATGAGTAAATTCGGCTTTCTGAAAGGGGCATCCTCCATCGGAAATCAACTATCCAATATTTTTAGCAGAATAGCTTTATTACGGTCTATTTTCTCGAAAATTGTTTTATTTAACATTTTTTCCTAAATTCCTTTAAAAACATTTCATCATCTGAAGTTGATTGGAGCAGCAGGTGCGAGACTCCAGAGGGATCAGCGGGTCAGGGGAGACCCCGCTGCGGAGCGAGGAGAGATTAGGCGGATGTTCGATTAAGTTCGGCACGTCGTGTGCCAACATCGAACGACCTCACTTCGTGTGAGGCCCCTCGGAAAGCGAGCACCCTGCTGCGGAAATTGACCTTTTATTAACAAGATGTAAATTTGATAAAACTTGCCAATGGAGCACGGCTATTTGAATTGACAAAATCTAACGTTAACGTTAGGGTTAGATTTAGCATTTTAATTTGAATCCACAATGAGGTGATGACCATAATATGGAGCATTTTAAAATAGATGATGTATCCAAGATGACCGGACTTACGAAAAGAGCCATTCGATATTATGAAGAAATCGACTTAATCGATCCGCCTGAACGGACGGATGGCGGAACACGCCTGTACACCAATAAGGATATCGATCGATTAAAGAAAGTGGTTCTTGCAAAGGATGTATTGGGATTTTCCCTCCAAGAACTCCAGCAATTTTTAAAATTGAACGAAACGATCGAACTGCGCAGAAAAGAATACACAGCTTCCCAGGAAACAAAAAAACTCGATGAATTAAGAAAGATCTATTCAGGGCTGGAACAAGAAATGGCATTGATCGATCAAAAAATTGAAAAAATGCTTTCTTTCAGGAATGAAATCGAAGTCCACCATAAAAAGATTGGAAGCATATTAGATAAAGAAGCAGAGGAAGGATAAAATGAGTTTAAAAAACAATACACGCGCGAAATGGATTACAGTCTTCTCCACATTTTTGGCATTCATGGGGATCGGCATCGTCGATCCGATCCTACCGATCATTGCAGATAAAATCGGTGCAACCCACTGGCAAGTGGAGATGCTCTTTACAGCTTATATTTTTACAATGGCTTTCATGATGATTCCTTCCGGGATCTTCGCGAGTCGGTTTGGCGACAAACGGATGATGACGATCGGTTTGGTCATCGTCACTATATTTGCGTTATTATGCGGTTTGGCAAATGGAATTCCTCAGCTCTCCATATTCAGGGCTGGATGGGGATTGGGTAATTCAATGTTTTTTGCCACTGCGATGACACTATTAATCGCGCTTTCCTCAAATCCACAGCAGGCAGTGGGGTTATATGAGGCAGCGATCGGGCTTGGAATGGCTGCAGGTCCGCTTGTCGGAGGGATTCTCGGAGGGATTTCATGGAGATACCCATTCATTGCCACGAGTATTTTAATTTTTATAGCGTTTCTTCTTGTAACATTTTTCGTCTATGAACCTGGGGATAAAAAAGCAAGAAAAGTTGCGGGTCTAAAGGAAATGAAGCACTTATTCATGTACGCACCGTTTCTGACGGGTGCAGTAGCAGCAATGCTCTATTATTATGGCTTCTTCGTCGTGTTGGCCTATACCCCACTTGTCATCAAGCTTACAGCGATTCATATCGGGTTCGTCTTCTTTGGCTGGGGGCTTTGCCTTGCTTACGGATCAGCTGTCCTGAGCCATAAGCTTGAAAAAAAATATACGCCAAAACAAATACTTCCATACAGTTTGGCGATATTTGCTGTCTTTCTTGGCTTGCTTTTCGTTTTTCATTCGGCAGCAGCCTTGATCGTGCTCGTCATACTTTCTGGTTTGGTGTCCGGATTGAATAACGCGTTGTTCACCAGCCATGTCATGGCTTCATCCCCATATGAAAGAAGCGTGACATCCGGTGCCTACAATTTCGTGCGCTGGCTCGGTGCGGCGATCGCCCCCGTGATGTCAGGGGTCATCGGTGAAAGCATTTCGCCGTCTTCGCCATTTTTAGTGGCAGGTATTTTATCAGCAGCCGGAATCTTCGTTATCATGATTCATAAAAATCATGAGCCCGATTCGGTGAAAGAAACGATTGGATGAAAAAATAAAAGGCCGATTTCGTTATCGAAAAACATTCGATGACGGATCGGCTTTTTAATTTCCGGCTATTATCGTAAAGTTTGTTGCTATTCATTAAAGGTTGTGTAAGGTTGATTTCCGCTGCAGGATACTCTCTTTTCGAGGGCCCTCACACGACGTGCCGAACTTAATCGAACATCCGTCTTTCCTCTCCTCGCTGCGGGGTCTCACCTGTCTAGCTCCAATCAACAACATATGATGAGTTATTTTAAAGAAAAACTGTTAAAAACAACAATCTTTGAGAAAAGAGCCTTACGTTAAAATCGGCATCAGGATTTTAACAATAATCTTTACGAAAATTGCCTTTATTAGACACAGCTACATTGGACTGCATATTTCAATATAGTGCCCATCCGGGTCTTCTACATATGCCACGAGCTGTCCCCATGGCTTTTCAGTCGCCTCAGACAAAATGGTTGTCCCTTCTGCTCTTAGCCTTTCCACCGTTCCTTTTACATCCTCCGTCACAAATCCTATTTCCAAAGTTTGAGGCACCTTGCCATCCGGAAGATCAAATCCTGTAATATCTTTTATCGATTCCCTTGTATTCAGAGACAATGTTGTTCCGCCTGTATCGAATTCCGTATATGTGCCTGCTTGCATCTTCAATGGAAGACCGAGTAAATCACGGTAGAAATATACTGATTTTTCTAAATTCTCTACATACAAAATGACATAGCCAAGTTTCATGTCCATATTATTCACCCCTTCTTATCCTCTTTTATCTTTTCAACAAGCCAGCTAAAAAACCTTTTTTATCTCTTTTAAACAATGGTTATGATATTACGGATATAACCCACACACCAGCCAGCTTGCTACAAATTTGTATTCCCCTTCTTGCAAGGTTTCAGTTCTTTTAAACATACACTGCTCACCATCGATAAAATAAATAAACGGGTCGTTATCCTGTATGGTCATTAGAAATTCATCCATGTTCTCTATGGCTTCTATTTTTTTGAATGAAATGGAAATTGAATGATAATTCTTATCTTGTTCAGCTTTATCGTATATGGTGTCATGATTCTTTTTCATAAAATCTTCATATAGGACTTCATCCGTCCAAATGCCCCAAATATGCGCTTCCCTTTCGTTTTTCCAACCGCCTAGCTGCCACATTAGTCCAGGAACGGATTGGATCTGCACCCACTCATCCTGTGACCTGGAAAATGCTTCTCTGCTCTCCTCATCAACGAAACAGGTTATATGCTTAATAAGCATTATTCTCCTCCATTAAATAAAAGTTATCAAATTTCATGCTGTTTTCACCCATATATTTTACTATGAAATGATTTAGATGTGGGAAGCTTTTTCAATTTTCAGTAATAAAAAAGATTTCTTTTCGTGGTTTGCCGCTATTCTTCAAAGATTGTGCGAGGTTCACTCCCGCTCAAATCAGCATCAAATTAAAATGGCTTCCAGAGAAAAACCGCTAACAAAACATCATTGAGGAAACGTATTAAAAAAACATCATTATGGAAGCAGTCATATACTTCTAAAATGATGTTTTTTATGGCCAGCTGCTGGATGCCCGGTTAACTTGGAAGCATCCACTCTTGCAGCTATTTAATAAATGCTTTCCACTCCCTGGATTTACGGTCAAAGACTATTTTTCCATCAATCGGCTGTGATTGGATGGTTTGATATTCTTCGTGCATCTCATCCATATCGGAAAAGTCACCGATTACCCAAACGGGGATTTCAATTTTCGCTCGGGACTGCTCTGCTTTTTCAACTGAGAAGACGATCCCTTCCTTCATATCTTCTATGAAAGGATAAAGAATTTCTTTCGGCATTACAGGGTATTCTTTCTTTTTCTTCAATCCAAAAAAGGTTTTCTCTGCTTTTTGCAAAGTGAGCTTTTGCGAGATGGAGTAGCCTAGCATGTCATAAAACTCATCAAAGGATCGAAAATACATTTTGTTAAACCAGCCGTCATCATGCGCCAGATAAACAAAACGATTGTTCAGCTTCCGATAAAAAGGATGACGTAAATGGTGTTTCACATGGCTTAAGTAAAGAAGTTCGGCAAGTTCCTGTCCATCAAGCTGGTTCAATGCTTCCTCTTCTTCGAAATCCACCCAGCAAAAATCCCCATACCCATAAACATCGTCTTTTATCAGTTTATTTATTTGGTCATGCTCCACGAATTCCATCAATGTATGTACGTTGTATTCCGTATCTTCAAATTGATGCTTCAGAAGCAAAAGCTTCGAAGGCGGCTCAGAGACACCGGCCATAAATTCTTTAAATTCGATCCCATAAGACAGGACATACTGTTCCGATTGGTGAACATGAATATATACAAGATTGCTTAATTCCTGGGAATGTTTCAAATACTTACCCTCCGAATCATCATTTCTCCAGAGAAGATTGTGCTTCCGTAAATTCAATGATTATAGTTTATATTCTATCAAAATTCATGAGAAGTCCATAATGTATTTTTTTCAATTATCCATTCCTCTTATTTAAACAGTTTTAGGTATTGTGGTACGTGAAAAGGGTAAAGTAGTAGTATATAATGAACTCATTATCGGATTTATCCAATCATTTTAGGAGGTGTACGCTTCACCCACTTGGGTGTTGCACATCATTGATAATCATTAACATTCTGACGTTAATCCTACTTATTGCTCTAACTGCCTTTTTTGTGGCATCTGAATTTGCCATTGTCAAGGTCCGGTCTTCAAGAATCGACCAACTCATTGCGGAGGGGAATTCAAAAGCAGAAGCCGCCAAAGAACTCATAACCAATTTGGACAGCTACTTATCCGCTTGCCAGCTCGGCATCACCATCACAGCTTTAGGACTTGGGTGGCTCGGGGAACCGACGGTGCAGGAATTGATCCATCCATTGTTCGGAACACT
This sequence comes from Falsibacillus albus, assembly GCF_003668575.1. Taxonomy (NCBI): domain Bacteria; kingdom Bacillati; phylum Bacillota; class Bacilli; order Caryophanales; family Bacillaceae; genus Falsibacillus; species Falsibacillus albus. Next base: position 28,447 of record NZ_RCVZ01000016.1, read on the forward strand.
CCATATCCCAGAATCCATCAGCCATATCTTATCTTTTGTCATTTCATTCAGCGCTATCACCTTTTTGCACGTAGTGATGGGTGAATTGGCGCCAAAAACCTTTGCGATCCAAATGGCGGAGGAATTGACGCTTTTAGTGGCTAAGCCATTAATATTATTTTACAAAATCATGTACCCATTCATTTGGGTGCTTAATAGTTCAGCTCGCCTTGTAGCCGGACTATTCGGCTTGCAGCCTGCTTCGGAACATGACATGGCTCACTCTGAGGAAGAACTTAGGATCATCCTTTCCGAGAGTTATAAGAGCGGTGAGATCAATCAATCCGAATACCGCTATGTCAATCAAATCTTTGAATTCGACAACCGGCTGGCCAAGGAAATCATGGTTCCGAGGACAGAAATCGTCTCTTTCGAAAAAGACACGAGTCTAAAGGAAATCTTATCGACCTTACGCATAGAAAAATACACCCGCTACCCTGTTACTGATGGGGATAAGGATAATATCATCGGGATTGTGAATATGAAAGAGTTATTGACAGACTGTGTACACCAGCAATGTCCGGAAGATGAAACGTTATTGAAATATATAAAACCAGTAATCCGTGTGATCGAGACCATTCCGATCCATGACCTTTTGCTGAAAATGCAAAAGGAGCGGAACCACATGGCCATATTAGCTGATGAGTATGGCGGAACGGCTGGGATTGTGACGGTTGAGGATATTCTAGAGGAAATCGTCGGTGAAATCCGCGATGAATTTGATGCAGATGAAATCCCGCTTGTAAGGAAGCTTGGAGAAAATCATTTTATTTTCGATGCAAAACTTTTGATTCACCAGGTGAATGATCTGCTGGGCACCGATTTATCCGAGGATGAAGTGGATACAATAGGCGGCTGGCTGCTCACGCAAAAGTATGATCTTAAGCAGGGCGATGCGATTGAAGAAGGCTCATATATCTTTAAAGTCCATGAAATGGAAGGGCATCATATTTTATATGTTGAAGTCATGAAAAAACCAAAAGCTGACTAAAGAGGAACTCTCACCTTTTTGGTACAACCGTGCCAAATGCGTTGAAAAAAGCCTCAAGTCGGCTTTTTCTGCATGATTGGCGGAATATTCACGCCGCCCCATCATAAAATAATGTAAATCATGCATTGTCTAGCGATTGTTTGACTGTATTGTATGAATTACTTATAATATTGGTAATATTTTAAAGAACGTTGAGGTGGTAGGATGGGGCAGTCTGCAGCATCAGGGGAATAGCGAAATGTTTCCACATGGTTCAAGGACTATACTGCATCGTACACGAAAAAAAGTTTGTTTTTTATCGAAAGACTAGTTATATATTAATATTTTAATATTTTGGGAGGTGACTCCTTACCCGCTTTTTTAAAGCGCGTTAAGGAAAGTTATTTGGACATATTTAACTTAGTGCTTGTCGTCTTACTCATTGCACTTACTGCTTTTTTTGTCGCTTCTGAATTCGCCATTGTGAAGGTTAGAAGCTCAAGGATCGATCAATTACTTGAGGAAGGAAACAGCAGTGCAGTTGCAGCAAAACGTGTTATTACGAGCTTAGACGAGTACTTATCTGCTTGCCAGCTGGGTATCACCATTACAGCCCTTGGTTTAGGGTGGCTTGGGGAACCAACGATTGCGAGCATTGTTCATGCAATTTTTCAGAAAATGACCTTAACCTCTTCTGTTACACATATTCTATCGGTTGTGATTGCTTTTACAACCATCACTTTTCTGCACGTCGTGATCGGCGAACTTGCACCAAAGACGTTAGCTATCCAAAAAGCCGAAACGATCACCGTCCTATTTGCCAAGCCACTGATCGGATTCTATAAAATCATGTATCCATTCATTTGGACATTAAATACATCGGCAAGGCTGGTTACGAAGGTATTTGGGTTAAAGCCTGCTTCAGAACATGAAATTGCCCACTCCGAGGAAGAGTTGCGCATTATCCTCTCTGAAAGCTACAAGAGTGGAGAGATCAATCAGTCTGAATTTAAGTATGTAAATAAAATATTTGAATTTGATGACCGCATCGCCAAGGAAATCATGGTCCCCCGGACTGAAATTGTCTCGCTTTCAAAAGAAGATACACTGGACATTTTCCTTGATCTTGTAAGAGAAGAAAAGTTCACACGCTATCCGATCATAGATGGGGACAAGGACCATATCATTGGAATGGTCAACGTTAAAGAAATTTTCACAGATTTGATCAATAATATGGAACTTAATACACAATCATTAGAGTCTTATGTCCGTCCTATCATCCGGGTGATTGATTCCATCCCGATTCATGACCTGCTCGTCAAAATGCAAAAAGAACGTATTCATATGGCCATTTTGATGGATGAGTACGGCGGCACCTCGGGACTGGTGACCGTTGAAGACATCTTAGAGGAGATCGTCGGCGAAATCCGGGATGAATTCGATATGGATGAAGTCCCGCTGGTGAGAAAAATCACAGAGAATCATTATATCTTTGATTCAAAGGTACTGGTGAGTGAAGTGAACAACCTCCTCCACTTGGATATTCAAGATGAGGATATCGATACGATCGGCGGCTGGGTCTTAACTGAGAATTACGATGCCAAACAAGGCGATGCCATTTCCTTTGAAGAATATGAGTTCACGATTAAAGAAATGGAAGAACACCATATAAAATATGTTGAAGTTAAAAAGAAAATACATGTGAATGAGTCTTCATCACAGCAAATACCTTTAACAAAATCGGAAGCATTATCTTAAACCAAAGCGGGAATGCCTCTTTTGAAGCATCCCCGTTTTTTCATGCTCAGCAACAAATTTCTGTAACGAACTGGTATGATGGAAAGAGGCTTTTTAAAGATTGTTTGTTTTACATTCCTCTTTAAAATAGTCTCTGTTAAAGATATTAACCGCATAAGAAAACAACCTTAATAAATAATATGAATACGTGTGTAATAGAAGGTGAAGAAATGAAATGGATATTTTTTTTGCTGGTCCTTTTTTTGGTACTGACTGTTTGTTCTACTATGATCATAAGAATGTTTTCCATCGGAATCATTAAACAAGGAAAGCTGAGGAATGCAATTGCCCTTACGTTCGATGATGGCCCGGACCCATTATATACCCCGAAGCTGTTGGAAGTATTGAAAAAACACGGAGCCAAAGCCACGTTTTTTGTTGTCGGCAAAAAGGCTGCCACCTATCCCGAATTGATTCAGTTAATTCATCGGGAAGGGCATGTGGTGGGTATACACAATTATATTCATTTTCCGAATTGGCTCATTCCACCAAATGTATTAAAGAAGCATTTAAATAAATCAAAAATCATCATCAAAGACATCCTCGGGGCTGATCCCATTTATTACAGGCCGCCGTGGGGGATGTTCAACGCCTTTACTTTAATGGCTGCCAAAGGATTTCAGGTCATCATGTGGACTTCCATACCAGGGGATTGGAAAGAACGATTAGGGTCCAAGGAGCTTTTGAAGCGATTGATATCTGCCAGAAAAGAAGGTGCAATCATCACCCTTCATGATAGCGGCACCAGCTTTGGGGCAGATAGAGATGCCCCTCGTAATATGATTGAAGCTCTTGATCAATTTTTAGCTTTGGATCAATCAAAACAATATTCTTTTGTTACGGTTGAACAGCTGCTGCGATCGGGGGAGAAATGAGGTCCTAATGAGTGCACATTTTTTGGAACTTTTAAGTCAATACAGCTATCTTCTTATATTTATTATGGGGTTTTTCGGAATCGTCGGCATTCCCGCCCCTGAAGAAAGTTTGTTCGTTTATCTTGGGGTGGTTTCCAAGCAGGGAAACCTTTTCTTGTGGGGGTGCATCGCCGCCTCATCACTCGGCTCATTTACAGGTATGCTGACAGCCTATTTTCTTGGGGCAAAAATCGGGAAGCCCTTCATTATTAAATATGGCCGCTATTTAGGAATGAACTCCAAAAGGTGGAATTCATTCATGGACCACTGGAATATCAAAAAATCATTGCTTTTCGGATTTTTCATTCCAGGTGTCAGGCAGTTAAACCCTTATTTCGCAGGAATCGAACACCTCTCCTTCTTCTTGTTCGCCCTGTTTTCACTCATCGGCTCTGTCGTTTGGGTATCGGTATACACACTGTTGGGATTCTTCATCAGTACATATATTCCGATCCATCCGCTCATCATAACTTATGTAGGGATCGGTTTATTCTTATTGTTTATCGTACAAATGATCATAAGATGGCGAAAATCCTCCCATTCCAAAGAAACCGAATCTTAAGGGCAAGACGCCCTGGCTCGATTTCAGATGCTGATGTAAAGGAGTTAACTTAAGTTATGAAGGTCTTGGTCCTCCCGCTGTTTCAAATGCCGTCTGGCCATCATCAAGCAGCCGATGCAATGATTGAAGTGATGTCTTCCTTTCATGATGATGACATTACCTTTAAAAAAGTAGATTTTCTAAGTTATTGCCATCCGCCGCTCGAAAGAAAGGTATCCGGATTTTATTTGCACTGGATAACTGAAAATCCAAAGACTTACAGCCGTTTTTATAAGCTGTTCATGTTTTCGCGCGACCATGATCATGATTTTGTACAATCACTTTTTTTCTGGAACAGATATTTCGAATGGCGAATGGAGCAATTCATTCTTGAGGAAGACCCTGATTTGATCATCTGCACTCACTGCTATCCATCCAAGCTTTTGGACAGTTTAAAGCAAAGAATGAAACTATCAAGGCCTGTAATTAATGTATATACAGACTTTTTCATTAACGACATATGGGGCAAAAAAGCCATTGACTACCATCTTGCCCCCAATCAACAAGCTAAAGAGCAATTAATGGCTGAATTCCAAGTCCCGCAAGAACGCATCTTCGTAACAGGGATTCCTACATTTCCTGTTTATCACGCTCATCAGGCTGCCCCGCTCCCGGAAAAAAATTATATCCTTATTGCCGGTGGAAACAGCGGTTTAGGGAATATGTTTCCCTTCTTGAAGGAGATAACGGAAAAAGGAAATTCAACCTTTACCTATAAAGTCCTTTGTGGAAAAAACCGCAAGCTGTACAACAAAATATCCGAATTACAAAATCCTGATATCATCCCCCTTTCTTACATCGACAGTCCGGAAAAAATGAACGACTTATATAATGGAGCTCTGGCCATCTTAACAAAGCCAGGGGGCATCACCATCAGTGAAGCTTTGTCAAAAGCGCTCCCGATCTTTGTCCTGCACTCCCTGCCCGGCCAAGAGGAAATTAATAAACGGTACCTATTGAATAAAGGGCTTATTTTCGAATTAGACCTGAAAAAAAATATTGAAGGGCAGTTCACGCAAATCCTTTTCGATTCAAAGAAGCTGGCTGACCTCAAAAGCAGGATCGAGCTATGGAACAGCGAAAAGGACGCCTCGCTTTCTGAAGCATTGCTTTCCATCATTCATGGAGAAAGAGCTTATTTACCTTCAATTTCTCCTGTATAGCCTATTGCATTTTTTTCCAACCCTAGTATAATAACTCTTAATATTAGCGAAAAATCGATGAGGAAGAGAGTAGTCCACTGCATGGCCCAAAGCGAATTGGGGATGGTGAAAGCCCAATGGCGACCGTGTGATGAAGCGCACTTCCGAGATGCCAGTGTGTCTGGCCGGTACAGCCGTTATCAAATGAAGCGGGCTCGATCGTATGATGAGCCAATTAGAGTGGCAACGCGGGATATCCCCGTCTCTTTTATAGAGGCGGGGATTTTTGTTGTTATGAAAGTCACATTTACCATTTTCAAGGAGGGATTCATGTTGGATTTAAAAAAGATCTTCACAGAAAAATTATTGGCTGTTTTACCGGAGAGCCTGGAATACGATAGTGTTTACTCCATGATTGAGACGCCGAAGCACGCCAGCCTTGGCGACCTCGCCTTCCCATGTTTCCAACTGGCCAAAACACTCCAGGAATCTCCCGCTTCGATTGCTGCCGAGTTTTCCTCGAAGCTGCATTCACCATATTTTTCAAAAGTGATCCATGCAGGGCCATATGTGAATGTTTTCTTCGATCCTGCCAAAGCAGGGAGTCCAATCGTCAATCATGTTCTTGAAGAAGGGACTGAATACGGAAGTGGTGAAATTGGTTCAGGCAAAACGGTTGTTCTTGATATGTCATCTCCCAATATTGCCAAGCCTTTTTCCATGGGCCATCTTCGTTCAACTGTCATTGGAAACGCATTGGCTTCCCTTGCCGAAAAAAACGGCTACAGGCCCATTAAGATCAACTATCTTGGCGATTGGGGCACCCAATTCGGCAAGCTGATCGTCGCCTATAGAAAATGGGGCGATCCCGAGAAGGTAAAACAAAACCCGATTGGAGAACTATTAAAACTATACGTCCAATTTCACCATGAAGCAGAGCAATCCCCAGCATTGGAGGATGAGGGCCGGAAAGCTTTCAAGGATCTTGAAAGTGGTGAACCGGATCACCTTGAGTTATGGAAATGGTTCCGTGATGAATCATTAAAATCCTTCATGGAAATCTATGGCCTTTTGGGAATCACTTTTGATAATTTCCAAGGAGAAGCATTTTATAATGATAAAATGTCCGAAGCTGTTCAACTCTTAAAGGAAAAAGATCTTCTTGTGCAATCGGATGGTGCCGAGGTCGTCTTGATGGACGAGGAAGGAATGCCTCCTTGTTTGATAAAAAAATCGGATGGCGCCTCGCTTTACCCCACACGGGATTTAGCTGCAGCCATCTACCGCCAGCGGGAATACCAATTTGATCAAGCCCTTTATGTGGTTGGACAGGAACAGCGCGTCCATTTCAATCAAGTCTTCTCAGTGCTGAAAAAAATGGGATTCGAGTGGGCAGATGCTATGAAGCACGTACCTTTTGGACTTTATCTGAAGAATGGCAAGAAGATGTCCACACGTAAAGGCAGGGTTATATTACTAGAAAACGTGATCAAGGAAGCCATCGCACTTGCTCTTAAAAACATCAACGAAAAAAATCCCGACCTTCATGATGCTGAAAAAACCGCACGCGCCGTTGGGGTCGGTGCCATCATTTTTCACGATCTGAAAAATGATCGAATGAATAACATCGAATTTTCTTTATCTGATATGCTCACCTTCGAAGGTGAAACGGGACCATATATCCAATATACGCATGCGCGGGCACAGTCCATTTTGAGAAAAGCCCCTCCTTCTTATACATTTCATGGACTTGGCGATGAAGCAAGCTGGGAAGTCATCAAGCAGCTGCGCCTATTTCCGGAAACAGTCGAAAGATCCTACCTCTCTCTTGCACCTTCGGTTTTGGCAAAGTACTTAATCGATCTCTCAAAATCGTTTAATAAGTACTATGGGAAAGTGCGGATCCTGGAGGAGAATGATGAACTGACTTCAAGGGTCAGTCTCGTCAAAGCGGTCGCCATTGTTTTAGCTGAGGGATTGAGACTGCTTGGAATTGAAGCGCCGAATGAAATGTAGAAAGTAGTGCGGCTTGCTCGAACCATTTATTAAGGGACTCGCCTTTTGGCAAGTCCCTTGAATTATTGTACGGATCTTAGTGCTGCCCAAGGATCCCTTTTCTCATGGCATACCTCTCGCAGCTTTTAAATACCCATAGGCCAATCACTAAATAGAAGAGTGCATTTGCCGATAAGATCAAAAAATCAACGGAACCGAAATGTGATATGGAAACGTCCTCAACCATGATCGTCCTGACCATATCCACACCCTTCACAAATGGGGCAAATGCAAGATATGGCGCGAAGGAAAGCGAGACGAATGTCAATCCCATAAAAACAAACTGCAGGATCTGCAAAAATGCTTGTATCTGTTTGAAGATGATCGACATTCCCGCAATCATGAAGCTGACACCAAACATACTGATCAGCGTTAAGCATAAAATGGGCAATATGGACACAATGTCAATATTGAGCCAAGTACCAGTCGTCAGCATCGACACGTATAATAAAATGGTGATGATCATCAAATGCAGGCATGTACCGGAAATGATTCTTGCCAAAAGGATCCTCCATACACCCATCGGGGACATATAGAGCTGCTCCAACGTTCCGAGAGTGGCTTCGTTCGAAACAGCCCAGCCTATGTCCTGCATTGCCATCATCGCGAGATACCAGAATATATAATTCACAATGACATATTGGACATTCGTATCGATCGAGGATGGATCCCCCACAAACTTGATGCCGAAAAACATTGCCAGGAAAATGCAATAAAACGTGACCACCAAGCTGATGGTATTGGGGAGATACCTTTTGAGCATAATGGCTTCTCTTCTGAAATTAGCTTGTAGCAGATATAGCGACTTCATCCCTTATCTCCCCTTTCACAATTTTCATGAACACTTGCTCAAAATCAATCATCGTCCGGTCAATCTTTTCAATCGACTGCCCCATTTCCTTCAGCTGTTCGATGACAGCATAAAATTGATCACTCTGCTGAATCGTCACCTCAATCACAGACTGCTCTCCATCCCCCTCCATTCTTTTAGCCAAGTAGGTATGACTGAGCTGATCAAACTGTGCATCGGTCAACTTCCCTTGCAATGTGAAGCTGTATGCTTTCGTATCAAACAGGTCCAAGAGATTCTGTACATTCTCATCAGTGATGATCTTTCCACCGTTGACAATCACAACTCTTTGGCAAATGTCCTGGACGACCGGCATATCATGGGAGCTCAGTAAAATCGTCTTGTTTTCCCCTTTCGCGATTTCCGTCAAAAGCTTGCGGATCTCGTAGCTTGTTTCAATATCGAGTCCGAGCGTCGGTTCATCGAGAAAAATAATGTCCGTATCTGCAAGCAAAGCCACAGCAATCGAAAGCTTTTGCTGCATCCCCCTTGATAGTGTATTGACTTGTTCATGTGCTTTTCCCTTGAGATTGAAGCGTTCCAGAAGCTCATCAACCTTACTTGAAATTTCCTTTTTCGACATACCTCGATTTCCCGAGAAATATTCAAGGTTTTCTTTCACCGTTAATCGCCAATATAAGTTGCGATTCCCCTCTAAAACGACACTTAAATGCTTTAAAGCCTTCGAACGGTTAGCATTCATGTCGAATTCATTGATTTTGACGGTTCCCTCATTAGGGATGAGAAGACCGCACATCATCTTGATCAAGGTGGTTTTCCCTGCACCATTTGGACCGAGCAGGCCGACAACTTCCCCTCTTTTCACTTGAAGCGAAATTCCTTTTACTGCTTCGATTACTTCCTTTGACTTCTTCTTCGGATACCACTTTTTCACATTTTGAATATCAATGATATATTCCATATGACCTCCTATTGAGTTTGAATATTCTGATTTTATTATACACAAAAAAAGACCCATTGTTTTCCATCCAGAGACGGATACCCAATAAGTCTTTGATAAAAACTATTCATCATAGGGTGAAGGTGCGAGACTCCCAGGGAAGCGAGGAGATATATGGATTAAGTGAGCCAACATCGAACGACCTCACTTCGTGTGAGGTCCCCCGGAAACTAGCATCCTATCGCGGAGATCAACCTTGTACAAACACATTGAAAGTTGGCAGAAACTTTACGAAAAGACCTTTGAGAAAAAGCCTTTAATATTCGAAGTCACCTCTTAAAAATGAGACCTTCTTTTGCAAAGCGGATAGATGAGCAGGCGTTCCTTCTTCGTATACCTCTCCGTCCATATCGGCTTTCATTAGTTCTTGGGTTTCAATCTTACATTCCTTCGCTTGAATATGAATGACATTTGAGTCATCATGATTCCAATCCGGGGGTTCTTCACCGGTGATAAGATTTTTGAATAACTCGAAGCCTGCCTGGCGGATGATCAGGATATCCAGCATCCCATCATCTGCGCAGATTTTCGACAGAGGCAAACGATTGGTTCCGATAAAACATCCATTGGCCACTAAAATCATGACTGCTTCATCTTCGATCACCTGTTCATCACAAGTTATCTTGAACGAAAATGGCATTGCCTCCTTAACCGTTTGCAATGCACTGATATAGTAACTGATCTTCCCAAGCATATTCTTGGAAGAAGCGTTGATGTTTTCAGAAGCTTCGCTAATTAAGCCGATTCCCCAGAAATTCGAAAAGATCCGGTCATTCACTTTTCCGAGATCCATTTCTGCCACTTCTCCTGTCGATATTAGGCGGGATGCTTCAGATATATCCTGTGGAACTTTAAGGAGTCTGCTAAAATCATTGCAGGTGCCACTTGGTAAAACCGAGACCGTTGGCGGCGCATCGAGCTGGGCGATTCCATTCAGGCACTCATGGACGGTGCCATCACCGCCTAAAATAAAAACAATATCGTACCTGCTGCCGTGCTCTCTGCATAACCTTTCTCCATCCCCTGCTTTCTGCGTCCTCATCAAGGTCAATTCATCCAATTGCTCAGCCAATACGGGGACACAATCCTGCAGGTTTTTATTTAAACCTTTTCTTCCTGCTTTTCCATTAAAGATCAGCAGTCCTTTTTTAAAGGAATTCATTTCCGCTCCTCCCAATAAAACACTTTTTTAATAATGTTTCCTTTTTCATGAGAGGTCAAACTCGAAATTGTTTATTTTGGTGAGAAAAGCAAGGCTCAGCTCCAATCAACATCATATGATGAGTTACTTTAAAGAAAAACTGATAAAAACAACAATCTTTGAGAAAAGAGCCTTTCAAAAACATTAAGAATGCTATAAAAAAAGCTATCCCAAAGTGCCTTTGATCAGGCTTTGGGGATAGCTTCTTTATGCAGGATATTGATCATCCTCTTGGGAGTTCATCACAGCATTATATGCAAGCGACATTCTTCCTCTCATATAGGACTGTGGATCGTAGGGAATGTTTTCTCCCTTGAGCTTTTTTATTTCCATATCTGTGAACATCCCCAATGTGCGGCATATATGATCCAAAGCTTGTTTCAATGATTTTTCATCCCGAAAAAACTGTCTGCTCATACACGCATAGGATATTTCATCTGCTTGTCTGCGCATCTCCTTCAATGCCTCGAGGTCGAACATACTCCTATTCATACACATCCCTCCTTATTCTATGTATATCGCACAATTATCTTAAATATGAATCACACTTCTCTTCTACTCGAAATAAGCACAAAAAAACAAGCATCTATGTAGATGCCTGCTTAAGAATGAGCCTCCGGATAGTTCGGGATTGGCTTCATGTCATCTAATGCTTTTCTTAATTCTAGTCTAGATTTTGTCTTCGAGATTTTGACACCGATTTTTCCTAGTTGGGAAATCACGCGTTTGACCTGATCATGATCTCTTTTCAAGAAAGATCACCTCTTCAATTTTTATGCCGACTAAGACATATTATTTATTGTACCTAAAATCCGAGACATTGAATATGATATTTCCGACTTAATTTCTTGTTTTACTACTTCCCTGCTTACATACGTATCAAACCTCAAAAGGTTTCAAAACTTTAAAAATTCATTTCTTCTTTTCTTCAACTTCATTATCAAGGACAATCATTAATTTTCCCTTAAATAAAAATAAGAGTTTGTTAAAAACTGTTTTCGTATGGTACTTCTATTCATTACGTTCTTTTCGTAAAGTTTGTTGCTATTCATTAAAGGTTGTGTAAGGTTGATTTCCGCAGAAGGATGCTCGCTTTCCGAGGGGCCTCACAGGATGTGAGGTCGTTCGATGTTGGCACACGACTTGCCGAATTTGATCCAACATCCGACTTACCTCTCCTCGCTCCGCTGCGGGGTCTCACCTTGCCCGCTGATCCCTCCGGAGTCTCGCACCCATATGATGAGTTATTTTAAAGAAAAACGGTTAAAAACAACAATCTTTGAGAAAAGAGCCATTCATTATCAACCGCCGGTTATAAATCTACACCCCTGAATCTTTTATGCTTACGGTCGAAATATTCTTGCAGTCCGCTGCTGACCATGGAAAATGCAAAGATGGAGATCCCGATCGCGGCAGCACCTGTAAGTGGATACCAAGGATGTGACCATATATGGTCAAGAATCCGATTAAAAAAGACCGGCCAAATGTTAGAGGTATTTAGGGCTTCATAGGAACCGCCCAATTGAGAGACAAACTCGACACTGATGAAATAACTGACGACCCCCAACTGTCCAAGCAAGAAGATGACCTTGCCGATATCTGAAAAGAACTGTATGAAAATATGAGGTTGAAGAGGCGGCCAATAATAGCGGCGAAGCATTGACCAGCTTGTACACCCCGATACAATCCCAGCTTCGACATATGGTCTTTTAGAGACATCTAACATGGTGCTGTAAAAAAGTTCGGCAACCCTTCCCACATCTACAATCGCAATGATAAATATATACCATAATGCACGATTGCTTGAGAAAACGATGAACGGCAGGCCAACAATGAACACGACAAAGAAGATGGGCGGCATATAGGAAAAAAGACGATTCCATAAAAGAAGGAAATACCTCATACTTTTAAAATAAAAGCTGCTTAAGCCCAAAGGTATTGCCAATAGATAGCGAATCAAAACGATCCCAAGGACTGTCAGAAGCGTGTCTTTCGTGCCCAGCAGTACTTTGCTCAACAAATCCCTCCCTTTTGGATCAGATCCGATCGGATAATCCTTGGAAGGAGGAAAGGGCGGCAGTTCAAATCCGCCATCCGCTTTTTTCTTCATAACATGTTCTTTCATGGAAGCATCAACAAAAGGAAGATATGGAGCGGTAATGGCGGTGATAATCAGCAGCCCTAAAAGTAAAAGTCCAAAAATCAATGATTTATTCATGATTGCCCCACCCCGGATGAAGGAGGTGTGATCATGATTTTGAATACCTGCGAAATGGCATTTGACCCAAAAATCATGAGGGTGAAAAATATCGTGTACCCTGCTGCTGGTACGACATCGATGCCATGTTGAGCACCTATATAAAAGTTTGCTCCCCTGTCTAATGCGTTGAATAAATAATAGGCTGCCCCCCTGAAGTCGGTCAGTTTCTCCACAATGAATAAGTTGGAGAGCACATATAGAGTGATCGTGTTCGCATGGGCCAGAATTCTGGAGGCCGAGTTTTTCATGATATGGACATACAGAAGCCGCAGACTGGAGATCCCTTTCGCTTTCGCCGTGCGTATGTAATCCTGTCCCTGCTCATCCTGCAGACTCGCATTCGTGACATTGGCTATATAAAACACCGGATATATTGCAAGGAAGATTATCCCCATCACATAGTTATCCATTTTATCGCTCCCGAATAAATCCACATGGAAAAACAGCCCCTTGCTATAAAGGAACATAAGCCCAAGCTGGATGCAGATGATTAAAAAAAGATCAGGAAGCGAGAGCATCAGCCATGTTGAGCCCTCCCCCAAAAAGCTTAAGCGCATGTGCTTCATGCGAAAATCAAAAACTCCTTTCGCCACACCGAGCAAATAGCCAAACAGCAGTGCCGGAATGACAAGGAGCATGCTTTTCACGACTCTTTCAGATATGTACGACCACATCGTTTCCTCCCCGTTTATGCGCCCCAATCCTTTTTGATCTTTTATATATGCGAAAAAATTCTCCACGTTTTCTACGTGCTTTTTTAGTGTGTAATGATAGCTTGCACCAGCAAACTGATGCCCTCTCCCGGTTTTGTAGCTTGTATCAGCTGGAAGGAAAAGAATGCTTAAAAATAGGCATGTCGTCACCAGCCATAAGAGCAGCTGCACAACCAGCTTTCTTATATAAACCAACCCGCATCCTCCTGACTATTTTTTCAAGATATTACCATGATACATGAACCCCAGAGCGAAAGGAATAAGATTTCTGAATATTCCTTCATGAAAAACCAGCCCACCCCTTTAGGTGACAGGCACCTAAAGGGGTGGGCTGGTTGTTGTTTTGGGTTAAGTGCCCAGTTCTTCAACGTTTCCGTTGTAGATTTCTGTATCTAGTTCGTGTGTGACTTTGCTTGTGATAAGACCGGATGTCATGGCTCCGCTTACGTTAAGCGCCGTCCTTCCCATATCGATCAATGGTTCAACGGATATCAAAAGACCGGCCAAGGCCACCGGAAGATTCATGGTTGAGAGCACCAGAATTGCAGCAAAAGTCGCTCCACCACCTACCCCAGCAACCCCAAATGAGCTGATTGCTACGACTGCGATGAGCGTAAAGATGAATCCCGGTGTAAACGGATCGATTCCGACCGTCGGCGCAATCATGACGGCGAGCATCGCAGGATATATTCCTGCACAGCCGTTTTGGCCGATTGTCAGTCCCAATGATCCGGAAAGATTTGCGATCCCCTCCGAAACACCCAAGTGTTTTGTTTGCGTGCTGACATTGAGCGGCAGCGTCCCGGCGCTTGATCGGGAAGTAAAGGCAAAACTTAAGACCGGAAGCACTTTTTTCACATAGGTAACCGGGTTCAGTCCAAACAAACTCAACAGTATGAGATGGATGACAAATACAACAAGCAGCGCAAGATAGGATGCGATGACGAACGTCCCTAATTTATATATGGCATCAAAATCACTCGTGGCGACGGCTTTTGTCATGATGGCCAAGATGCCGAATGGCGTCAGGCGTAATACAAGCGTGACAACCCTCATAACTATAGAATAGAGGGATTCTACCAAAGACTTAAACGTATCTGCCTTGGATGGTTCTTTTTTTCGAACACCCAAAAAGGCAAGGCCTACAATGGCTGCAAATATGACAACAGCAATGGTTGAGGTCGGGCGCTGTCCGGTAAAGTCAAGGAATGGATTTGCCGGAAGCAGTTGAAGAACTTTTTGTGGGAAGCTTTGGTCCTGGATTTGGCTGTAGGTTTGTTCAAGCTGCTGTCCTCTCAGCTGCTCTGCATCCCCACTGTGGATCTGCACAGCTTCAAGATGGAAGCCGAATGTGGTGCTGATACCGACAGCTGCTGATATTGCTGTCGTCCCAATGAGTAAAAGCAGAATAAGCCCAGCAATTTTCCCTAGATTTTTTGTGAGCTTGAGTTTTGTAAAAGCAGATAAAATTGAAATGAAGACAAGGGGCATCGTGACCATTTGCAAAAGCTTCACATATCCGTAGCCGACAATATTGTACCAGTCAATCGAATGTGATAATTCCTCTGACGTTTTCCCATAAAACCATTGAAGCAAAAACCCAAACAGAAGACCGATCCCCAAGGCGGTGAACACTCGCTTGGAAAAGGAGACATTCTTCTTCTGCAGATAAATCAAGACTCCCGCAAGGACAAGGAACAAGAAAATATTCAGAATCACATACCATTCGTTCACCTTTCATTCCCTCCTCTGTTCTATTTGGCAAGCCGAGGAGTTCCCCCCTCACCCAAAATATATGCGGAAGATTGATGAATTTTACATATTGATAAAAATATGAGGGCTGTCCCAATTTACAGCTTTCCAAAGGAGTATGAAAGTAATGGAACAATCAAGCAATCATTACGGATCGGAAAAACCATCATGGGGTAATTTTGTTTGGGGCGTCTTTTTTACGTTCATTCTTGTCCCCATCCTCTCAGGCATCATTGTCGAAATTCCGAGCGAGCTCTATTCAGGGAAACTGCTGAATTCATTTGATTCTTTGACCAAAAGCTCGATTGCGGCGATGGACATGTTTGTGATGACGATATTAGAGCTTGCTATCACTTGCCTTTTTATTTATCGTTACAAACCCATACGTGAATTGATATTTCCCGCAGTCTCTTTCTCACCGTTCAAATTCAGAAAAACCTATCTGTACTTCGTCTTATCGTTTTTCATTATTTTCCTAGCCAATATCATACTTGATTATGTTTTCCCCTCTGCCACAAAGGAACAATTAAACAGTCTGAGCTTGGAAAATATTTGGTCAGAGCCCGGTATTATCATCTTTATGTCGATCATAACGACGTCATTTATCGTTCCTGTTTATGAGGAGGTCATTTTCCGCGGCATCATCCTCCGATTTTTTCACAGCCGCTTTTCGTTCTCGACCAGTGCCATTTGTTCAAGCTTCCTCTTTGGTGCAGCCCATTTTTACTCCATTGGCATCATGATATCTGCCTTTCTTGCAGGTCTGATCCTATCGATTTTATATCGAAAAACGAATTCCATCCTCCCGGGAATCTTGTTTCATATGATCAATAATTTACTATCCTATTTCGTCAGTTGATTGACTTTTCGGAATTCATTGGCAAATTTTGTGATATAATTTCACTGAAATTAATTTTTTACTTACATTGGAGGAATTCGCATGCAAAAAATGATTAAAACACTTCCAAACCGAGAAGGAGGAGTGGCTTGATAGCTTAGGGCATAAAATCACTCCTGCTTCTTCCTATTTAACATCTCAAAAATCATTAGGAAGTAGGAGAAAACTTGAAAAAGACAATCGCATCTCATAACATAGGGGTTTTATTTTGGGCACAATTCTTTGGAACGGTAAGCTTTCTGCAGCCGGTCATCACTCTTTTTTATATGGAAAGAGGATTGGATCCCGGCAATATATTCATTGTGATGATGTTTTGGAGCGGAGCCGTATTGATCGGCGAGGTTCCAACAGGAGTCTTCGCTGACAGATTCGGACCAAAAGTGTCTTTCATCACAGGTTCGACCATTAAAATGCTTAGCATTTTCATCTTGTTTTTTGCAAAAGAGCCATGGGTGTTCTTCCTCTACAGCGCATTGAACGGACTTTCCGTCACGTTCTTTTCAGGCGCAGACGAGGCCTTGGTCTACGAATCTTTGAAAATCACAGGAGAACAAGGGGCAATGGACAAGGCCATGGGGAAAATACAATCTGCAGGATTCATTTCTATGATTGCAGCTGTCCTATTCGGATCATACTTTGCAAAAGATCTTCAAAATCACGAATTCATCATTCTCATCGCTTTAGGGCTTGTTTTTCAGTTCATCGAGCTGATTCTACTGTTTTTCATACGAAAACCAGACGTTGACATCCAATATCGCGAAAATCCGTTTCATCAGATCGGGGAAGGTGTCCAAGCCATCAAGAAAGCTCCTCAGCTTCTCGTGATGTTTTTAAATATTACACTTGTTTTCATTCCAGCAGGCGCGGTCTTCAGTAACTTCGATCAACCGTTTTTAACCGGGGCAGGGCTGCCTGTCTATATGATCGGTGTTATTTATTCGATTGCGGCATTCATTGCATTCGCAGCGTCAAGATCGATCGGCTGGATGACGGGGAAGTATTCAAGGATCTTTTTATTGAACCTTACAGGTGCTGCGGCTGTTGGAGGACTATTGCTCGCAGTCATTTCCGGCAACAATTTATTAATGGCGCTCGTCTCATTTTTCATACTTAGATTCGTCAGGGCGATCCGCTATCCGATTTACTCCCAGCTCAGCAATGATTTGATTCCATCAGATGTTAGGGCGACCAGCATCTCCCTGTTGTCCATTTTAGACTCGGTATTCGACTTATTGATTTTCGGGTCATTTTCAATAATCGCTGTCTATGGGCTGTCCAAAATCTTTATGGCCTGCGCAGTCATTGCCTGTCTTGGTGCACTGCTGCCGATCCGTCGGTCCCGGTCCACCAGATCACTTTCAGGTGTAAAGATAGAGAAATAAATGACGAAAGGCTAAACGCAAGCAGAAATGCTTTAGTTTAGCCTTTTTTTAATACTTTACAATATTGACACATATTTAAAATTTTGCAGAAGGATTCCTGCCTGACAAAAGTTAATTTTATTAAAAGGAGGTGATCATATGAATCACAGCACATATGTAAACTGGGGTGGCCATCCCATTAAATTAACCTGGATTCCATCCAAATCGCTTCCAAACCTAGAAAAAGTGACCAGTGTCCATGGATATTGCTTTCATGAAGGAAAACTCCTTTTAGTACTAATTAAGGACCGGGGCTACAATGTTCCCGGCGGACATATCGAACCCGGTGAATCACCGGAAGCAACTCTTTTACGCGAAGCTCATGAAGAAGGCTATGTAAAAGGGAACTCCTCTTTTATCGGAATGCTTGAAGTCAGCCACGAGGAAAATCCTCATTTTGACCCTCTAGGAAAATATCCATTGATCGGCTATCAGCTATTTTACCGAATGGATATTGATGAGGTCCTGCCCTTCCAGAGGGAATACGAGTCGATCGCAAGGATTTGGGTCGAGCCTGATCAGCTTCCATACGTCATTGATGATCATGAATTGTCAGCGTTGATCCTGAAGGAAGCGATGTTGGTTCGCCTTCCTTGAGCCTCAACCAAAGTACTCCTTCATATCTTTTTGAATGAATCTGCACCCCGTTGGCAACGAAGCCTTTTCGACTTGAACCTGCAAACGATTAAGCAGCGGCATGAGCAGTTCCCGATTGGTTTGGTCAATCATAAATTCGAACCCGTACTCGAAAATGTCATTGGCTGCTTCTTCCCTCCATACGATCCTGCCATCCTCTACGTTTTCATTTTCCTATTTCAGGGAATAGATACCTATCTTAAACAATGAGGTGATTGGAATGTTCAACACGACATTCAGCGAAACATATGTGGCATCGTATTTAAAAACAAAAATGAACGATTATGAAAAAAAGATGGAAAAGGAAGATTTAAGCGAAGATGACAAAATGCTGATCAAGGGGAAAATGGAAGCCTATCAAGAGTTTTTGGATCACTTCGAGCTCGACCGATACGAATTGAAAGAAGAGAAAAAATAAGTGTAAAGGAACGATTCGTCATAAAGAATCGTTCCTTTTTTCTTGCGCTCTTTTCGTAAAGTTTGTTTCTATTCTTCATCAAAAGACAAATTTATGCGAGTTTGCGGCGGAACGGTACCGATGTTAAGGCGATTCCATCACTAAACTTATTTTCACCATCACTTCCGGGTATTTCTCCATCACTTCTGGGGATATTTCCATCACTTCCCCGGATTTCTCCATCACTTCCGGCGATATTTCCATCACTATCTATTTTCTACACTTTTCGCAGTATTACCAAAAGTGATTTCCTATTTCATATTCTTTCGCCTCTGGACAAGCCGGCTCCGCTTTTCTAATGACATTTGTCATCTTGTTTTTATGACATCCTCTACTAAATAAATGAGCTTTCGCGTTATACAATTTATGTAAGAAATACGGAGGTGCTGAAATGAATGAAATTCTTGCTGTGAATAAGCTATCAAAAGTTTTTAAAGAAAATAAAGCAGTCGATGATGTTTCTTTTCAGATTCGCAAAGGGGAAATCGTTGCCCTTTTAGGACCGAACGGTGCGGGGAAAACAACGACAATTTCCATGCTGCTTGGATTGATAAAACCGACAAACGGTGATGTTAAAGTGTTTAATCGCCTTCCAACGGATAAAAAGGTTCGAGAGCAAATCGGTGCAATGCTTCAGGAGATCAGCGTCATGGATCGTGTGAAGGTAAAGGAGCTGCTTTCCCTGATAAGAGGGTATTATCAAAACCCCTTTTCCCTTAACGAACTGATCGAAATGACAGGCTTTAATGAAAAACAACTGCAGCTCCTGACGGATAAACTGTCCGGAGGGCAAAAGAGACGCCTCGGATTTGCATTGGCTCTTGCCGGAAATCCCGACCTGCTCATCCTTGATGAACCGACTGTAGGAATGGATATATCCGCAAGGCAAAAATTTTGGGAATCCATTAAGCGTTTGTCCGCTCAAGGGAAGACTGTGGTTTTTACAACACATTATTTGCAGGAAGCCGATGATACGGCCGATCGCATTCTCTTATTTAATAAAGGAAGAATTGTCGCAGATGGCAAACCAAAGGATCTCAAAGCAAAGCTCGCCAAAAAAGTTATCTCTTTCGAAATGAATCCTTCCATCCAGATCGAACTTCTTGAACAGCTTCCTGAGATTTCAAATATTACCCGAATGCATAACCGATTGTACATCCAGACCAATGATACAGATGCCGTATTATATATGCTGTTCAATGAGAACATGCAGCCGAGGGACATCCAAATCGAGAGTGGTAGATTGGAAGAAGCATTTGAAGAATTAACGAAGCCATTACGGGAGGTTATTTAATTGAATATATTTGCAAGGCAATGCACAATTGAGATCCTGCGAATCTTAAGGAACCCTTACTATGTCTTTTGGTCATTGGCAATGCCCATCGTCTTTTATTTTATCTTCACCAAAGTCGTCAATACCAACATACCGGACGTTTCTTTATGGCAAGCTCACTATCTTATGTCCATGACCACGTTCAGCGTAATGGGATCAGCCATATCCACCCTCGGTATCCGGATGGTGCAGGAACGTGCTCTTGGATGGACGACATACATTCAAATCACACCCCTTCGAGACAGTGTTTATTTTATGGGAAAAATGGTCGGACAGTCGATGATCCATCTTTTTAGCATCACAGTTATCTTCATTGCCGGATTTTTGATCAATGGGGTTTCCCTCAGCTTGTATGAGTGGATCATGTGCGGGCTATGGATATTGGCAGCTTCCATTCCATTCCTTGCATTAGGAACGTTGATCGGGGCGATGAAAAGGGCCGATACAGCAGCCGGCATCAGCAACTTATTATTTATGATCCTGGCCATTACAGGGGGCATGTGGATGCCGATGGACGCAATGCCGAAGCTGATGAGACAAATTGCCCAATGGCTCCCTTCCTACAACTTCGGGAGCGGCGCATGGGAAATCATCCGCGGCCACTCGCCGCAATGGAAAAATATTCTTGTTTTAGCCTCTTATTTACTTCTGTTCATGGTACTATCAATATATATAAGAAGAAAACAAGAAGTGGTGTGAGGAGAATTGCTGAAAAACATTGAATTTTTTCCTAAGCGCTTTGGGATTTTCCCATATATCTACCTGCTTTATCTGTTTTTGCCCGCATATAGCCTGGCAGGAGAAACCGGTCCTAAAAGATGGATCGGATTTCTTTTCCTGTTTATCTTTTTAATCAGCTACAGGCAGCTCTATTCATGCCCGGCTAAAAAACAGTTCCATTACTGGCTGGCGCTCCAAATGGCAATCATTATCGTCATGAGCATCAGCTTTGGGCTTTATTTTTTATTTCTTGGCTTTTTCACCGCTCATTTCATCGGATGGTATCAAGATCCAAAGAAATTCAATCGAGCCTTAATAAGCTTCATCACCGTTGAATCCATTCCCATCTTGTATTTTTGGAAAGAGATTGATATTGGGAGTCTGATTAACTTCGCTCCTTTTCTGCTCATCATGATCATGTCCCCCTACGGCATCAAATCGATGAATAAACGAATCGAGCTGGAAAAACAGCTAGCTCAAGCGAACGAACAAATTAAGGATTTGGTCAAACGGGAGGAAAGGCTGAGGATCGCCAGGGATCTTCATGATACGCTGGGCCACACGCTCTCCCTCATCACCTTGAAGAGCCAGCTCGTGGAGCGATTGACTACCCGCAGCCCAGAACGGGCCAAAAGTGAGGCAAAAGAAATCGAACAAATTTCAAGGTCCGCTTTACAGCAGGTTAGGGAACTCGTTTCCAACATGCGCGCTTTATCGATGGCGGATGAACTCATTCGAGTGCAGGAGCTTTTGCAAGCAGGCAGCATCGACTGCCATTACGATGGAACGAAGGATTTCGACGAGGTTCCCCCGCTCACCCAAAATATATTCAGCATGTGCCTAAGGGAAGCAGCCACGAACGTCATCAAGCATAGCAAGGCCAGCAACTGCTATATTTCATTTCGTCCTTCCCATCAGTTCCTCACTTTGGAAATTGAAGATGATGGGATCGGCAACGGGAGTGAATTCATATTGGGAAATGGGCTGACAGGAATGCAGGAGCGGCTTGACTTAATAGACGGTACTGTGAAAGTCTGCGGGACTCAAGGGGCAAAATTGATTTTTGAAGTGCCGGTTATCCAGAAAAACACGAAGGAAGGTGCCTTGACATGATCACAGTATTTATTGCTGAAGACCAGCGAATGCTTCTTGGTGCATTGGGCGCCTTGCTTGATCTTGAAGAAGATATTGAAGTTGTCGGCCAGGCCATGAATGGAGAAGAAGCCCTATCTACAATATTGAGCATGAAGCCTGATATTTGTTTGATGGACATCGAAATGCCTGTAAAAAGCGGACTTGAAATTGCTGAGGCATTAAAGAATGCCGGTTCTCTTTCAAAAATCATCATTTTGACAACCTTTGCCCGTCCAGGCTATTTTGAACGTGCTGTCAAAATCGGTGTCCATGGCTATTTACTGAAGGATGGCTCCATCGACGAGCTGGCGGACGCCATACGCGATGTCATGAAAGGAAAGAGAGCCTTCAGTCCTGAGCTGATGATGGAAACCATCCGGGATGCCAACCCATTGTCGGCAAGGGAAAGCGAAATTTTGAAACTCGCCGCTGAAGGAAAAACCGCCAAAGAAATTGCGGGCATTTTATATTTATCCTCAGGCACCGTGCGCAACTATTTATCCGAAGTCATCCAAAAACTCGAAGCAAACAACCGGATCGAAGCCATCTCCATAGCAGAACAAAAAGGATGGATATAGAAAAGCGAAGCCGGCTTGTCCAGAGGCGTATGAAACTCGAACTCATCACCGCTTGTGCCGATGATGAGTTTTTTTGTATGTGTGTTGCGAAATTTGATGAATCTCGAATCGAAGATAAATTGGAATTTTCGTAGATATATCCTGGATTTCGCAGATATATCCTTCAATTTCGGAGATAAACAATCTCGAAAACCATATGCAATCTTAAAACGATGCCTACTTTCTCTCCCGCACAACAAAATCACAACAAAATCATCAGAAAAAGACAAATTGAATGACTTTCTGCTCTATTTCCAATAAATAAGATCAAAAAAGCTGACTCGCCGTAAGATCTGGCTTGTCAGCTTTTCATTATTTGCTGTGCATTTTAAATTCAAGGAAGAGCTCGTTGTAATGGGCAAGCATCTTCTTTCCTAGGTTTTCGTATACCTCTAGCTTATTTGTTGTTTTGTCTGTCGGATAAAATCGTTTATCACCCGATATATCTTTCGGTAGATAAGCCAATGCTTTCTTATTCGGCGTAGAGTAGCCGACGTACTCGGCATTTTGGGCGGCATGCTTTGGATCGAGCATGAAGTTGATGAACTTATGGGCGCCTTCTACGTTTTTCGCCGTCTTCGGTATGACCATGTTGTCGAACCAAAGGTTTGTTCCTTCTTTAGGCAGCACGTAGTCGAGCTTATCATTTTCATCCATGATCTCCGCAGCATCCCCGGACCAAACGACGCCGACCGCTGCTTCTTCATTTGCAAGAAGCATTTTGATCTCATCTCCAACGATGGCTTTAACGTTGGGCATCAAAGTATCGAGCTTACGTTTGGCCTGCTGCAGGTGCTGCTCATTCGTATCGTTCAAGGAGTAGCCGAGGCTGTTCAGCCCCATTCCCATCACCTCGCGTGCTCCGTCGACAAGCAGGATTTGATTCTTCAGATTTTTATCCCATAGATCATTCCAGCTTGTGATTTTTTTGCCGCCGAGCATCTCCGAGTTATACACGATCCCGACGGTCCCCCAGAAATAAGGGACGGAATACTTATTCTTCGGATCGAAGGACAGGTTCATAAATTTCGGGTTGATGTATTTTAAATTCGGCAGTTTGGAATGATCGATCGGGATCAGCAGGTTTTCCTCTTTCATCTTCTCGATGGCATATTCAGAAGGGACTGCAAGGTCATAGGTCGTCCCGCCTTGCTCGATCTTCGTCATCATCGCTTCGTTGGAATCAAATGTTTGATAGATGACCTTCATACCCGTTTCCTTCTCAAACTCCTTGATCAGCTCCGGATCGATGTAATCTCCCCAGTTATAGATCGTCAACGTATTCCCGCCGCCGTATCCTTGGGAAGAATTCAAACGATTCACGACAAACATCAGGATGAATGCAGTGACAAATATTATGATGAATGTACGCAATAGCTTCTTCATTTTCTTACCCCCATTCCTGCGGCTTTATTATTCCGCTGTGCGATGAAATAATAGCCGACGACCAAAACCATGGTGAATAAGAAAATCAGCGTAGACAGCGCATTGATGGTCAATGAAATTCCTTGTCTGGCCATCGAATAGATTTCGACGGATAAAGTCGAAAAGCCGTTGCCCGTAACGAAAAACGTGACAGCGAAGTCATCGAGGGAATAGGTAAGCGCCATGAAAAACCCTGCAAAAATACCGGGTGTAATGAATGGCAGGACGACCTTGGACAAGACATCCCATCTGCTTGCCCCCAAATCCTTTGCAGCGTCCACCAATGTAGGGCTCATTTCCTGAAGCTTAGGGAGGACCATAATGACAACGATCGGCACACTGAACGCAATATGTGAGATCAACACAGATATAAAGCCAAGCTTGATGCCGATCATGGTGAACATGATCAAGAATGATGCCCCGATGATGACGTCAGGACTCACAATCAAAACGTTATTTAACGACAACAAAGTATTTCTTGTACGGTTCCTTCTTACATTTGAAATGGCAATTGCACCAATCACTCCAAGAACCGTTGATATCCCCGCTGCTAAAAGCGCGACGATCAGCGTATTCAAAACGATGATGAACAAGCGGGTATCGTGGAAAACCTCCTTGTACCATTCCCAAGTGAATCTCTCAAAGTCATGCATGGTTCCTCCGCTATTGAAGGAGTAGTAAGTTAAATAAAAGATAGGGGCATACAATATGATAAATACAATGATTAAATAAAGATTGCTGAGTTTTCCGTTCTTCCGCATCTTATACCCCTCTCTTTCTTTTTCCGGTCAACAACATCATAAGGACCATGATAATAACCAGGAATACCGCAATCGTTGAACCCATTCCCCAGTCCATCGTAACGAGGAAGTGCTGTTCAATCGCTGTACCGAGCGTGATCACTCGATTTCCCGCGATCAAACGGGTGATCATGAACAGGGACAATGCTGGGATGAAAACAGCCTGGCAGCCCGATTTTACACCATCCAATGTCAATGGGAAGATGACTCTTTTAAAGGTGGTCCATGAGTTGGCACCCAGATCCCTCGAAGCAGATATCAATGATGGATTCAGCTCCTCGAGCGCATTAAAAATCGGCAAAATCATGAATGGGATGAAGATGTAAACCGAAACAAAGATAAAGCTGAAATCGGTAAATAAAATTTGCTTCGAACCTATGCCCAGCACTTCAAGGAGCGCATTTGCAGTGCCATACGTGCCAAAGATTCCAATGAACGCATACGCCTTTAACAACAGATTGATCCATGATGGAAGGATGATCAATAAGAGCCAGAGCTGTTTATGCTTCGTTTTCGTCAATATATAGGCAGCTGGGTAAGAAATGAGCAGCGTAAATGCCGTTATCAAAAATGCATACCAAAAAGAACTGAGCGTCATTTTCAAATAAACCGGAGTGAAGAACTTTTCGTAATTTGCGATTGTCAAATGTCCTTCTATATCAAAAAAAGAGTAGTAAACAATCAATAGAATCGGGGCCACAACAAATAAAACAATCCAGAAGACGTAGGGAATCAGGTAAATATTTTTTGTTTTACTCATGTTTCGTCCCCTCTTGGTAGGACTCAAGACGTTTATCAAAGTCTTCTTCAGTTTCATCGAACCTCATGACATGGATTGCCTCGGGATCAAAATCAAGGCCGATTCGATCACCGACGATTGCCTTTTTCGTCGAATGAACGAGCCACTCATTCCCCGCATCATCATAGCCGCATATTTCATAATGAACACCCCTGAACAGCTGTGAATCTACTTTTACTACTAGCTTCCCTTGCTGTGGGGAAGTGATTTCAAGATCCTCCGGCCGGATGACAACTTCCACAGATTCGTTTTTTTGCAGACCTTGGTCGACACATTCAAATTGCTGTCCACCAAACTCCACCAAAAAATCTTGTATCATTTTTGCTTCCACAATATTGGATTCTCCGATAAAGTCGGCGACAAAACGGTTGATCGGCTCATCGTATATATCCGTCGGCGTCCCGCTCTGCTGGATGCTTCCTTCGTTCAGCACAAAAATTTCATCGGACATCGCCAGTGCTTCCTCTTGATCATGTGTGACAAAGATGAAAGTAATGCCAAGGCGTCTTTGCAGCTCGCGAAGCTCATATTGCATTTCAGTCCTTAGCTTCAAATCCAGAGCGGAAAGGGGCTCATCCAGCAAAATGACTTCAGGCTCATTCACAATGGCCCGTGCTATCGCAACACGCTGACGCTGCCCGCCGGACATTTCATTGATTTCCCGGTCCTCATATCCATCAAGATTGACAAAACGCAATGCCTCTTTTACTTTTTGATCAATTTCCGCTTTCTTCATTTTCTTGATCCTTAAGCCAAACGCCACATTTTCAAAAACATTCAAGTGCGGGAATAATGCATAATCCTGGAACACGGTATTGACTTGGCGTTTATTAGCAGGGACATGATTGACCCGTTTCCCGTTAAAGAACACGTCTCCCGCCGTGGGCTCCATGAATCCGGCGATCAAGCGGAGAATGGTCGTTTTCCCGCATCCTGACGGCCCAAGCAATGTATAAAACTTCCCTCTTTCAATTTCGAAGCTTACCCCATTCAGCACTGGAGGATTTGCATCGAATTGCTTTGTTACATTTTCAAAACGAATGATTGTTTGATTTTCCACTACCCTTCCACTCCTTTTTCATTTATGGCACTGTTTATAAATAAGATTCTGTCGCCACTAACAGAATCTGTGTCATTCCTTCATGAGCGTTTACGATTTGATGGTCATCCGAAGCTAAATAATAGATGGATTCCCCCGCTTTGGCTTCATAGGTATGGTGTCCAATCCGGACAAGTGCTTTTCCGCTCAAAACATAGGCAAAGGTTTCAGAAAGCGAAGGCGGGAATTGCTTGAATTCACCTTTTTCTTTCAGGGTCAACCTTATGGGCTCCATTTCCTTCTCATTCGACTCCGGTACGAGCCATTCAATTTTGTATCCGCATTCCTCATCCACGTACTCCGTTGCATCCTCTTCCTTGTAAACTACCTTTTGCAGCGTCAATTCTTCATCAAAGAAGTCTTTCGGCTTGCAGCCAAGCACTTCAATTATGTGAAAAAACGTATCGATGGACGGGGAGCTCAAATCCCTCTCCAGCTGGGATATGTAGCCCTTGCTCAAGTCGGTCCGCTCCCCCAGCTCCTCTTGGGTCAAGCCTTTCTTCAATCTTAAATTCTTAATTTTTTTCCCTATTTCCATTTAATAGCCTCACCTACTGTTTAAAATAAGTAAACTCAAAGTGAAGAAAGTTTATTATTATCAAACTTTATGTTTAATTTAAGAACCAGTTTATTATACTTAATTTTATATCATGTGCAAATACTTTTTTTATTATCTTAACGCTCAAAATTAACCATTGACAAAAATATTTTTATGTGTTATAATTAAATATTTTTCTATTGAGATTACCATACTTATCTATTATGCTTATTATCATTAAGATAACAATGCAAATAGGAGGTCATTCCCAATGAAAATTGCTGATGGTATTGAAATGCTCGAAATATCCGCCAACATGATGGGGAAGACAGAAACGATCCACCCTGTGCTTATTTGGAACGAAAACGAAGCACTCCTGGTGGATACGGGATTCCCCGGGCAGCTTCCTCTCTTCAAAAACGCATTCCTAAAAGCGGAAGTTCCATTTGAAAAATTAAAGAAAATCATCATTACCCACCAGGATATCGATCATATTGGAAGTTTACCCGCCATCTTAAGAGCCTCCCCCGAAAAAATCGATGTATATTCGAGTAAAGGAGAAAAACCATTCATACAAGGTGATAAAAGAATCTTAAAAATCACTCCGGATGCAATCGCCCAGGTGAAAGCAAGTCTTCCAAGCAGCATCCCTGAAGAATGGAAAAAAGCATTCATCGCAACCTTGGAAAACCCTCCGAAAGCCCAAGTCGATCATACTTTAAGCGGCGGCGAACAAGTTCCATCATTTGGTGAGGTTCGAGTAATAGATACTCCCGGACATACACCTGCCCATATTAGTTTGTATCACCAACCGAGCAAAACCGTGATTGCCGGGGATGCCATGATGGTGAAAAACGGCGACCTTCAGCCTCCAGACCCTCACGTAACACTGGATTTAAAAGCCGCAAACAATTCAATCAAACGTTTGATTAAATTTCCTGAAGAGATTGAAAGAGTGATTTGTTACCATGGCGGACTGTTTGAAGGAAATGTGAAAGCAAGAATGCAGGAAATCGTCGATGCATTTAAATAATATCTAAAGGCTGCTTCTTAGTGGGCAGTTTGATTACGGCAAAAAAGCTGCCTCCATAGGAGACAGCTTTCTTATCACGACCTATATATTAGCTGAAGCGGGCGTCGCTTAAGATGCGTCCGATTTCTTCCATATGACCCGTTTCATCGGCAATCATATCATCAAGCTTTACAACCAGTTCAGTTAAACCTAACTCTTCTGCTTGCTTTTTACGTTTTTCATAGCGTTCTATCGTATCTTTTTCTGCACGGTGCGCTTCTTCAAGCATCTCTTTAACATCAGTCAATTGCTTCACTTCAGCGGGCTTCGTTGTCGGCTCGCCGCCAAGCGTTGAGATCTTTTCCGCTAAGTATAATGCATGCCCTTGTTCGTCGCTGATTTCGCTCTCGAAGAAAGGCTTTAAAGTTTGGCGGTATAGTCCTGATACGACTGCCGCATTATAAGTATACATAATGGATGCTGCATATTCGTTTGCTAAGTCCTCATTTAAACCATCGATTAATTCTTGTTTTTTCTGATCCATGAATAATACTTCCTTTCTATCTTGTGATTCATATAAGTACTTTACCCGTTCTACAGGAAATTAATCATGGATCACAACATTCTTACAGGACTATTCTACACGTCGGAAAGAACCATCCTTCTTAGCGAACCAATTACATTTAGATGAAGCGCTTCATGGGAAGTGAGAAATAGAAACATCTCCCCCAAGGTAGTCATATGTAAAAACGGCTCTGAAAGAGGCTGGTCTAATTTTCCGGCCGCAGCTTCAATCAATTCTTCGGTCTGCGCTTCAAGCTGTTCAAGCAGCACAGGATATTCTGGCGGTTTTTCCTCCCACTTTGACGGAAAGCTGCCCCTCGGGAACATCAAGTGATATTGTAATGGAAGTCTCCGTTCTTCTCCGATAATTTGGTAGATTGCATTGTCCCATCCTACAAGGATGTGGCCGATATTCCATAAAATATTGTTCCGGTGGTGATTGGGAATTTTCAGTACCGCCTCCTCGGGCAAACCCTTCGCCGCTTCAATCGTCCATCGTCTCCACATACGGAATTGATCAAAAATTTGTTGTTCGTTCATGGTTTATCTCCCTTCCCCCATAATAGATTGATTTCTGAATATCAAACCTTCAACAAAACTTTCCCGACGCTTTGCCTGCTTTCCACCCATTTGTGAGCCTCTGCAGCTTTTTCCAAAGGAAAGGTTTGGCCGATTTTGATTTGCAGGTCTCCAGAAGCCAAAAGCTGTAGGACCTTTTCAGCTGTATCTCTAAGAAGTTCCGGACGCTTGGATCTTGTTGTCCCCAAACTGAAACCAAGGACCGAACGGCAACTTGCGTGAAAATCATTTGTCTGGAAATTGCCTATCTGTCCGCTTGAATTACCAAAATGAATCAACCTTCCATAAGGAGCAAGGCACTCGAGGCTAAGTTCGCTCACTTCCCCTGAGATGGAATCAAGGATAATGTCCACTCCTTCTCCATCGGTCAAATCGTTTACTTTTTCAGCAAAACCTTCATATGTGAACACATGGTCGGCACCAGCCTCGAGGGCAAAGGCAATCTTGGAATCGCTGCCCACCGTTCCGATTACCTTTTCTGCGCCAAGCAGCTTTGCCAGCTGAACGGCTGTGGTCCCCACTCCTCCTGCTGCAGCATGGATCAGAACAGTCTCTCCCTTTTTCATGCGCCCGATATCCACGATCAGTTTATAGGATAAAAATGATACGATCGGACTTGCCGCCGCCGTTCCAAAATCGATCTCTTCGGGAATTTTATATGTCAGCACTTCATCCGCGACCGCATATTCTGCATATGAGCCGCTTTTCGGAAAGGCTATGACTCTATCACCTTCAGAAAACGCTTTGACA
This sequence comes from Falsibacillus albus, assembly GCF_003668575.1. Taxonomy (NCBI): domain Bacteria; kingdom Bacillati; phylum Bacillota; class Bacilli; order Caryophanales; family Bacillaceae; genus Falsibacillus; species Falsibacillus albus. The sequence continues at coordinate 58,484 of NZ_RCVZ01000016.1, forward strand.
TCCGCCCCCACTTCCTCGACCACACCAGCCGCATCAATCCCCGGAATAAAAGGAAAGCTCCCTTTCATCCCCTTCTTTCCATATCTCGCTTTAATATCTGCATAATTAACACTTGCTGCTTCAACTTTTATTAAAATTTCTTTTCCCGATATCGACGGTTTATCGATATCTCCATAAACCATCCGATCTGGGCCTCCAAACTCGTTTACAAGCACCGCTTTCATCCCATCATCCCCTTTGAATAAAATTGTAATATATTTTCTTCAAAAGAAAAATAAGGATAAAATTATAGTCGGTCATAAGCTTATACTATCATTTTTTTTTTGCTTTTTCTCAAAGGTGCATACAGGTTGTTTTCCGCCCCAAGATGCTTGAAGACTCTTCGCTGCACTGCAGGGTCTCGCACCTTCCGCTCCAATCAACAACATTTTATGAAAGGCTCTTTTCTCAAACTTTTTTGCTTTTGGCCATTAAAATGGGTGGTATATGCAATATTGCACCTATTAAATGGTGTGATTGACGAGAAAAGAGCCGGGATCCTATATTTAACGCGCTAATCATCTATCTTCGCGTTAAAATCGGCAGTAAGATTTTAACAACAATCTTTACGAAAACAGCCTTATGAAAACAGGTAAAAACAATCTTTGAGAAAACAGCCTCTCTTTTTTTACCAACCTTTAGAGCCCAATTAATTTCTGCCTGCCAACTTACCCGACAATCTTATGATACAGCGTCTTAGCTTCTGCAATATCTTTTGTTCCATGAATCATCACTCGGCCATCCTTGAAAAAAATAAGCCGCTTATCTTCAAACTGATAAGAAAGCAAAAATGGATTCCGCTCAACCTTTCCAGCCTGATTTTCCAATGCTTTCTCCAGTTGTTCCAAGTCTCTTTGAACACGCGCTGAAGGCCGGATTTGCACGGTGGCCCTTCCACACAACACCGCCGATTTTGTTTGGTTTTCAAATGAAAGGTGCGGATAGGACGGGTTGGTGCCGCATGATGGACATTGTTCTTTCTTTACGTTTGAGATATCCAATTCAATATGACGGTTCGACCATAGATCAAAAGAAACCAGCTTATGGCGGAGGGCATCATAGTCCTCCACCAAGATCTTCAAAGCTTCCACAGATTGATAAGCAGTCACCATCTGTACGGCAGGGCTGATGATCCCTGCCGTGTCGCAAGTGGCCCCACCCATTGGGACACTCTCCAATAAACATTTCAGGCAAGGGGACTTCCCTGGAATGATGGTATAACTTAAACCGTAGCTGCCGACACATGCCCCATAAATCCAAGGGACCTCATGTTTTTGCGACATATCATTGATCAAAAGCCTCGTATCAAAATTATCGGTCGCGTCAATGATGAGCTGCACCCCCTCCATCAACCCGCGGAGTTCATTCACTTGGACATCTGCAACATGCGCCTCCACTTGGACAGAAGAATTGATTTGCTGAAGCCTTTCTTTGGCCGCGGCAGCCTTTGGCATTCTCGTTTCGGCGTCTTTTTCCGTATACAGCTGCTGACGCTGTAAATTACTTGATTCCACATAGTCCCGATCAACAATCGTGATTTTACCGACTCCTGCGCGTACAAGCTGCTCGGCATTTCCAGTTCCAAGCGCACCTGCACCAATGATCAGTATATGTTTTTCCGCTAGTTTTTTTTGGCCGGATTCCCCTATTTTATTGAAAAGGATCTGCCTGGAGTAGCGTTCATCCATCATTTTCATCCCCCGCTCACAAAATGAACCAATTCGAGTGAATCTCCTTCTTCTAACATAGTCTCATCATACAATTCTTTTTCAAGGATGGCCCTGTTCCTTTCAACGATGACCATTTTCGGATCGAGCTGATAATATTCAAGCAGCTGAACGATGCTTTCGACTCCGCTCGGAATATGGGCCGCTTCCCCATTCACATGAATCTTCATTACATAGCCCCTTTTCTATAAGCACAAGCCACTGCTTCAATATCATCAGAATCCCAAAAGCCAGACATGACGGCAGCGCCCCTTGCACCTGTTTTTTTTACTTCTGCTATATTACTTGGGTTGATTCCTCCGATTGCTATGACCGGGATCTTTAAGCTATGAACCACCTTTTCCAAAGCCGGTAATCCTCTTGCCGGAAGATCCCTTTTAGAATTGGAGGGAAAAACATGGCCGAAAAGAACATAGTCTGCCCCTGCATATTCCGCTTCCACCGCTTCATCAACAGAATGAACAGACCGTCCTACACGCAGAGCGGGAAATATCCTTTTCACAAGATCTGCACCCAGGCTATGATTCGCAAGCTGCACGCCCTCCGCACCCATCGCCTGCGCCACATCTACCCGGTCATTGATGGTGATTTTGGAAAAAGGAATCCCTATTGTTTTCAGTCCATTGGCCGCCTCCATCAACTCCTTGGCAGAAAGCTGTTTTTCCCTAAGATGAATATAATCCACATGTGGTTCAATCATGGATGCTTTTTGAATAAATTGAGTCATTGGAAGTTTGCCATTTGAAATGGCATGGATTTCAAACCTGCTCAAAGAATTTGCCAATCCTTCATCACCGGCTGGTATCCCTTGAATCGCAGCAGGTTCCTGATTTCCTCAACCGAACGTTCATCGGAAATCTCAAACTGGCTTTGAGTCTCTTTCGGCTTTGTATATCCACCCACTTCTGTGGATGACGCTGCCGACATTTTCGTCACTCCCAATGGAATCAATTGATTGCGAAGCTCTTCCGTTTCACGGGTTGAAATCGTGATTCCTGTCCTCGGCAGGAAAATCCGCATCGCCAACATCGCTTGGACTAAATTTTTGTCGGTTACATCGAATGCAGGTTCAAAGCTTCCAGCATTTGGGCGAATCCGCGGAAACGAAACCCCTATTTCGGTTTCCATATACTTTTTCTGTAGATATTCAGCATGAAGCCCTGTAATAAAGCATTCCTTTCTCCATTCATCAAGCCCAAGCAAGGCTCCGATGTTGACCGAACGCATCCCCGCCCTGCAGCCTCTTTCAGGAGTATCCAGACGATAGCGAAAGTCTCTTTTCGGTCCTTTTGTATGGATTTCACGGTAAATCGCTTCGTTGTACACTTCCTGGTAAACTGTCAAACTATCGATCCCGCTCTGGACCAGCGTCTCATATTCCGCTTGATCCATTGGCTGCACTTCGATTCCGACGGATGAGAAATACTTCTTCAAAATAGACATGCTTTCTGCCAAATATTCAGCAGAAGAATGGATACGGGACTCACCCGTCAAAAGAATGATATGTTCAATCCCCATTTCAGCAATCGCCTTGGCTTCCACTTCGATTTCTTCCATCGTCAACCGCTTCCTTGGGAATACATTATCGATGCTGAAGCTGCAATATGTACACGTATTGACACAGTAATCGGACAGGTACAACGGAAGGAAGAGCTGCATCGTTTTCCCGAACTGCTTAATCGTCAGCTGATGTGCTTTCTGAGCCATCTCTTCTAAAAAGCCTTCAGCGGCAGGCGATAACAGCACGAGGTAATCGCTTTCAGAAATCCGGCCCTTCATCAGCACTTTCTCTACATCCTGTGGGGTGACTTCAGAAAATATCTCCGTGAATGGCTCGGCTTTAATTTTCTCAAATTCCTCATAGAAGCTCATCTAATCATCCTTTCATTTATATGTTGTGCTCGTGATTAATGCAGTTTATTTTAAGGCTCTTTCGAACATTTACTTACGACTAATCAAAAATTGAATTTGATCGGTTACCTCCTCACGATGCTCACTTTCTTCTTGGCGGGCGGTGAGCACCATCTGTTTGACCTGCTCCCGTTTCCCGAGGGCTGACACCATAACCGATCAATTCAACAGCCTGGAACGGGTAATAAACAGCAATCTTTGAGAAATGCCTATTTTAAAAATCCGGTTAATGGAGACGAAGCATTCGCCCTCATACTGGTCGGCCCGAGACCGGATAGGTATGCCAGCCTTCCTGCTTTGACAGCCAAATCAAACGCCTTGGCCATCTCGACTGGATTATCTGCCGTGGCAATGGCCGTATTGACGAGTACAGCAGAGGCTCCCATTTCCATTGCTTCAGCGGCTTCCGATGGCTTGCCGATCCCTGCATCCACGATAATGGGAAGCTCCATTTCATCAATCATGATTTGAATCATTTCCTTCATTCTGATGCCTCGGTTCGAACCGATCGGAGCACCCAATGGCATGATCGCCGCTGCCCCGGCTTCCTGCATCCGTTTCGCTGCCATCAAATCAGGGCTCATATATGGGAGGACGACAAAACCTTCTTTTGCCAATACTTCCGTTGCCCTTGTCGTTTCTTCATTATCAGGCAGCAAATATTTTTGATCTGAAATGACTTCGATCTTGATCCAATTTCCCATCCCGCTTGCTTTTGCAAGCCTTGCGATGCGAATTGCTTCTTCGGCGCTCCGTGCACCGGATGTATTCGGCATTAGCGTCACATCCTGAGGAATGTCATTCAGAATATGTTCGTCAGGTTTTCTTATGTCCACCCGCCTCAATGCGACCGTAACCACCTCTGAGCGGGATTGCTCGATTGCCTCTTTCATCTGTTTATGATCGGCAAATTTGCCAGTACCAACAAAAAGTCTGCTTTCGAACGCTTTGCCGCCAATGTGCAATTGATCATTCATTTTCATTTTCCCCTTTCTTTTTAGCCCCTTACATCCGTGACCGGGAAGTAAGGAAGATGCATACCAATCTCGTAGGCGATCGGCAGGATGATGAGAAAGCTTAAAACAAATAAAATATCGAATTTGGAAAAGGTCGTTTCATAATAATATGTTCGTTGTTGCACTGCCGAAAATCGCTTCGCTTCCATGGCGATGGCAATACGGTGCGCACGGCGAATGCTCTGGGATAGCAGGGAGACGGAATACGTTTTGATTGTTTGGTAGAATCCTTTCAATCCTGACTTTTTTTGTACGCCCCGCACCTTCAAGGCAGAGCGGATGATTTGAAATTCTGAGATCATGATTGGGATCAAGCGGATGCCTGCCATGAAGCTGTATGCATATTTCGGTTTTAGTTTTAGCTGCTGCATCAATGAATAAAATAAGAAGACCGGCCTTGTCGTCAAACTGAAAAGCAGTCCCAGCACCGAAAAGGTAAAGGCCCGCAATCCAATATGAAAACCTCTATAAAAGCTTTCCTTAGTGATGCTGATCAATCCCCAATGAAACCACAGCTCCTCACCTTTACCAAAAAAAATCATCGAAGTGGCCGTCGAAAATGAAATCAACAGAAAAGGAAAGGTAATCCACCAAATCCGCTTAGCGGGATGGCCGGAAAAGCAAAACAGAAGAACCGTAAGCATAAACGTGAAATTTAACAGGAAGCTCGGATTTTGAATGAAAAGCACCGCTATAAACAACGCAACCAGCCAAATGAGCTTCACGCTCGGATTTACTTTATGGAGCCATGTTTCCTTAAAGTCAAACGTCCGATTCATCCAACCACCACCTTTTCCTTCCCTTTTTCATGTTTGATCTCATCCCTGATCAATTGGCCCTTTTCAATTTCCCAGACCCTTGTGACAAAATGGTCCACGATTTCCGGAGAGTGTGTCACCATCAAAATCGTTGTCCCTCGTTTGCGCCAATAGTCGATCATCTCAAGGATGGCAAAGGTATTCCGTGCATCCTGTCCAAAAGTCGGTTCATCCAATAACATGATGCTCGGCTCATCGACGACCGCCGCAGCGACACTCAATCTTCTTTTCTGTCCCATGGACAGCTGATAAGGATGCTGCATCCGCACCTCAGATAGATGAAACATCTTCAGCATCTCTTCAACCTTCTGATCGATGTATGCAGGTTCTTTGCCACCAACTCGTAAGGTATACGCAATCTCTTCATAGACGGAATGGCTGACAAACTGATATTCCGGATTTTGAAAGACAAAGGTTACTTCATCAGCCAGCCGTTTGATTCCAGATGCTTTTCTTCCTTTTATCCAGTAATGTCCCGATGTAGGAATCAACCTCATCAAGCTGTGGAGAAGCGTGCTTTTCCCTGCTCCATTTCTGCCCACGATCCCGATCCATTCACCTTTTTTGATATGTGCTTCTTCAATATAGACACCTTCTTTTCTCCCATGGAATCCCCGGAATTCCCTCAGTTCAAGAATTTCTTCTTCCATCGGTTCCGTTGTCTCCATAGATCGATTGTTTAAATAGTCCTCCCAGGCTTCCGGATGCCATATACCTTGTTCCGTCAATTCTGTTTGATAACGGGAAAGAATGATCTCTGGTTCTCCATCGGCTTGGATGTGGCCATTTTCATCAAACATGACAATCCTATCGACGATATCCAGCACATGATCAAGCTTATGCTCGACAATCACCAAGGTTTTGTCCCCTCCAACACTCTTGATGGTCTCCCAGATGCTTTCTGTTCCTTCCGGGTCCAGCATTGCCGTCGGTTCGTCCAAAAACAGGACATCCGGCTCAAGGGCAAGTGCAGAAGCTATGGCAAGCCTCTGCTTCATTCCCCCAGACAGCGTTTGGATTTCCGTGTGTGAATCTTCCAGATTTAATCCGACCATCCTTAAAAGTTCAAGGATGCGAGCCTCCATCTGTTCCCGGGGAACTTGAAGGTTTTCGAGGACAAATGCCAATTCTTCATCCACATAAGGCATACAAAATTGAGCATCCGGATCTTGGAAGATATATCCCCATGATTCGGGGCACTTTACCTTCTCCGCCTTCATCGGCATTTCATGAAATTCGGGAACGATGCCCGAAAGCACCTGAAGCAAGGTGGACTTTCCGCATCCGGATGGTCCGATGATCAACACCTTTTCCCCTTGTTGAAAAGAAAGGTCCAGATCTTTAAATAATAACTTCTCATCCCCTGGGAATTTCAGCCGAAGCTTCTTCAATTCTCCCATTGAACTCATTCAAAACACCTCATTATTGATCCAGCATGTCATAGTCGCTCTTTGAAATCGGACGGAGCATATTGGTAACCCCTGTCTTCTCAAGTGCTTTCACCACATAGTAGGCAAAGACACCGGATATTAAGACGGAACCGATCAGACGGGCAGCCAAGTAAAGGATCAAATTCCACGTCGCCAAATCGCCGATATATCCTTTGTACATATCCATGAAAATGGAGGCGATGGCCGAACCGATTGATGCAAGTGACACGACCAGAATATCGTACCTTTTATAGCGGAACATCATGAAGACAAGCTCTGCGAGCAAGCCTTGGATGACACCATAAATCAACACTTCCAATCCCCATTGCGACCCTGTCAGGAATTCACCGCTTGCAGCCGCGATTTCTGCCAACAGCGCCAGCCCCGGTTTTCGGATGAGCAGATAGGCCACCGTACCTGCCATGAACCACATTCCATATATAAGCTGATCGATGTGCAGCCCCAGCGTGCCAACCATGCTATAGAGCGGGCCCCAGACTTTGTAGATTAAACCAAAGACGATCGAAACCACTACCGTTACTAAAATATCCGTCAATCGAAGTCGATTGGACATTACAATTCCTCCTTCAACATGGATTCAGATAGATCTGACCAGTTTTCATGCCGATATGCCATTTCCCAAAATCTCAACTCATACTGGCTGCTGATCATGAACAACTCTTTCATTTGTTGTCTCTGCTGTTCCGTACTCTTTTCAGCAATCTCATCCAGTCTTTCTATCTGTTCTTCCACTAACGCACGGAACCATTCGCCGCCGTAAGTTCCGATCCACTCTTGATAGATCGGCTCTTCGGGACGACAATCCTTCAATCTTTCGCCGATCTCATAATAAAGCCAGTAGCAAGGTAACAGTGCTGCGATGATTTCACCAAGCCCGCCAAGACATGCAGCACGATACATATGAGATGTATAGGCATAAGCAGTCGGAGCAGGCTGGAATGCTTCTTTCTCTTCCGCTGTGATTCCAAGCAATGCAGAAAATTTCTCGTGCAGACTCAGCTCTGCTTCGGCTGTGCCTTGCGCATGGACTGCCAGCCTGCTTGTCGTATGCAAATCAGGCGCTTTTGCTGCTCCAAATGCTTGAACCTTGGCAAAATGTCTTAAATAATACGCATCCTGCATGACATAATAGCGAAATCGATCAAGACTCAACCCTCCATCGCCAAGCTCCTTCACAAACGGATGATGAAAGCTCGCTTCCCATACCTCGTTGGCTTCCCGCCGGCATTCTTGTGTAAATGTCATTCCATTCTCCTCCTTGTAGATCAACGCTTTTTTCCATCCCTGATTGAGCCGCTGCACAATATAACAAAAAAACCGTTCCTGCATAGGCAGAAACGGTTGTCGTCGTCAGAATTAAAATGCTGATCGCTAAAAATCCGATGAAACGTGAAATCAATAGCGGACCACAACCACTTCCCTACGCTAGTACAAACTAGATCAGGTTCCAAGGGTCAAGGCTAACGCCTCTCTCAGCTTTCGCACCCCTAGTGGAAAATTACGTATGAAATTTTACATGACCCATCTTACAGGAAACACATGAGAATGACAAGTAAGAAAAAACGTCATTTTTTGCCCTTACCCGATATTTACTCGATTCCTCATATTTTCCCCCGAATTGTTCATCCTAAAAAAATAAGTGTTTTTGAATAGGAGGAAAATCAGTATGTCCGACAACAAATTTGTAGTGCTTCTCATGATGACCATCATCGGAACCATCATGACCACCATTTACAGTGCCATCATCATCTCAAAGAATAATGCAATCCTGGAACAGACAAATAAACCGGAAGAAAAGAAATAAAAGGAGGGCCTGCAGCAAGCAGATCTATCCCCTCGGCCCCCAAAGCATGACGGATACCCCCGCTAGACAAATCAAGGCACCGAGCCAATCATAAAGGTCTGGTGTCTTTTTATCGATTCCCCATCCCCACAATACAGAGAGGATGATAAATACCCCACCGTACGCTGCGTACACCCTCCCAAAGGTCGGGAAGCTTTGAAAAGTTGGAATGATGCCGTATAGAACCAAGATAAGGCTTCCGATTATGCCATACCAAATCGGATGGCCTTCCCTGAGCCATAACCAAACCATGTAGCCGCCGCCGATTTCTGCCAAACCTGCGAGAATAAACAGTGTGAATGTCATCACCAACACTCCAATCACAAAATAAAGACAAAATAAAAAGCTTGGATTCAGTGTCCAAGCAAAATCACAGACGATTCCTATACAACTAGTAATCTACTTATAAAAATGGTTTGATGATAATCGGATATTTTTGGATGATGCTTTGGGCATTTTCCATCACAACCCGAATCATTACACAAAACTTCTTATGATCCGATGCTTTTTCCTCGATGTTTTCAGGAATGTTCAGCACAAACGAAAATGTTCCTGTTTTATCCGGGGAACAATCATGTGAACAAAAAACAGATCGACTATTGATCGTCTCCTCTTTTTTCTTATGGTCCACTGTAATCAAATCAATATCGTAGCGCTTGATTTTATTTTTTGCGCGTCCACCCTTAACCTCGATTTGTCCATTGATGCAGCCGCCGTTTGCATATACATGATTATCTAAATGCAGCCAAGCCTTTGGCATGCCAATTTTGCTTTTTAATAAGCGTTGTTGAAATAGCATTTCCATCACCTTATGTCAAAGAATTAATGAAAAGTAGCACCTATTAAATAAAGGTTCATACCAAAAATTTAATTTGCTCAAGTCACAAATAAAATAATGCAACTTTTACGGTAAAATTACAAGTACTTTTCGATAAATAATTTGTAAAATTTTTTGGGAATATCTAGATAAAAATTTTTCATTTAAAGACGCGTTTTTTCACACTTTTCTGCCAGAAAAATCATCCTTCTGGCATGTATGTTTCATGAACATTATACTTAAGGGTAAATGCAACTGGAGGAGTGATCATGATGAGAGTTGAAATATGGTCGGATATTGCCTGTCCGTTTTGCTTCATCGGAAAACGAAGATTTGAAGCAGCTCTGGAAAAATTCACAGCAAAGGATCAAGTAGATATCATTTTTCGAAGTTTCCAATTGAATTCAAACGCACCTTTGCAAACCGATAAAGACATTCATACCATTTTGGCAGAAAAATATGGAATGACTCTTGAAAAAGCTAAAATGATGAACAGTCAAATTACTCAACAAGCCAAAGATGAAGGACTCGATTTTCATTTTGATACATTGATTCCTACGAATACATTTGATGCCCATCGCGTCCTTCATTTTGCCGCAACCCAAGGTAAGATGGATCAAATGAAGGAAGCCCTTCTCAAGGCATACTTTACTGATTCCCTCAATATCGGCGACCACGAAACGCTCATCAAGCTCGCCGAAAGTATCGGCATCGATGGAAAGGCTGCTGAAGAAGTGCTGCAGTCAGAAGATTTCAGTTCCGATGTCCGTACGGACCAGGAATTAGCTTCCAAAATCGGGGTGACAGGCGTTCCATTTTTTGTTTTCAATCAAAAATATGCCGTATCTGGTGCACAGTCAAGGGAAGTTTTCCTTGAAGTATTAGAAAAAGTAAAAGCGGAAGACATTCAAGAAAAACCACAACTGTTGAACGGTCAAACCACGGTTCCATCCAACGGCTGCAGCGATGATGGATGCGAAATTTAGGAGAAATCCCCATATAAAATAAGAGCTGTCCTGGACAGCTCTTTCGGTGATGAATCAATCTTTTATATCTTTTGAAATTCCTTTTCAAAATAAAATGTCTTTGGATGTTCGGCTACAATATAAGAGTAAGTTTTCATATGCTTCACGTATTGCCACTTTAGAACAGTGACTTGTTCACCGGTCTGTTTTATATGAACAAGGTCACCTTGCTTAAATCGGTTGTTTGAATTTTTCAAACGAACACTTCCTTTCTCCTTTATTATATCATTGATCGGATAGCCTCCGTTCATTTCTTCCTATAATTTCATCCGCTGATTGATTCGGTGGCTTGCCTAATGATTCGGTTTCTGTTATTCTATAGGAGAATTATTTTTGTTCGGTATACAAGGGTCAAAAGTTTTTCGCCTGGATATCGTTGAGAGCAAGAATAGTAATACATTGTGTGTACTGCACACTAGGAGGCAACAATAATGGAAAACGGTAAAGTAAAATGGTTTAACGCAGAAAAAGGTTTCGGATTCATCGAGCGCGAAGGTGGAGAAGACGTATTCGTTCACTTCTCAGCTATCCAAGGCGAAGGTTTCAAAACTCTTGACGAAGGTCAAGAAGTAACTTTCGACGTAGAACAAGGTGCTCGTGGACCACAAGCAGCTAACGTTGTTAAAGCATAATTTATGATTTACCCTTATAAACAGCCCTTCACTTTTTGTGAAGGGCTGTTTTTTGTTCTTCAGTTGAAGAGGAATATAAACAGGGAAGGCAAAGCGGAAAACGGGCAATTATCCGGCCATATATCTACATACGAAAAAACCCTGCTCAACGAACGAGCAGGGATCTATGAACTGTAAAGCAAATGGTTTAGTTCATTATATCACAATTTTAGACAAATTTCCTTTAAAAATATTCCTGTAATTATATTATTTCGACAAACCTATTTACAATACGCTTTTCCATTCCTCTCTTTTCCTTAATTCCCAATAAAATTACGTCAAACATACAAATTCTAATCGTATTCCAATGAAGCGGGAAATTCCTCCCCTTATAATAAAGGTATACAAAGACTTTTGGAGGGGATCATTCATGGAACAACGCATTCATAATTTATTAGACCAATTGCCTCACGGCCATAAAGACTTGGCTTATTATTGCAGCCATTTGAATCAGGATATCGAAAAGGAACGGCAGCGGCATCATCGTTTGATTGCCATGGAAGCAGCCAATGGATTACATGCATCCGGAGAGGTAGAGCGCTCTTTCAATAAAGCCGTGAACTATTGTAAAAATGTCATATTCGAAACACTCAAAGATGCTGTTGAGCATATTGATTTCATCGAGGATAAATGTTTCGAGGTATGCGAAAATGTTGAAGTCCAGACAATTAAAAAATCCTTGCCTTTAAGGCACAAGGACATTGCAGTGTTGGCACAGGAGCTCATCAAAAAATTTGCTGAGGAAAGAGACCAAAAGCTCATCTCCATTGGCAAATTAACGCTGGCTTCTAAAGAATGCAATGTGGAAGCGGAAAAGACTTACCTGGAAGTCATCAACAATATGGAGAAAGTCATCATCAACCATTTAAGGCAGACTTATGAGGACATTCGCAATAAGTCCGTTCCAGGCTATATCAAACATTACATTGATGGCTATGATAAAAAAAGATAAAACAAAGAAACTGTGTGAGGGTCATTTCACACAGTTTTCTTTATTTTGTTCACATCGATTTTAACCAGGAATCACATTAGTAAAATTTGAAGATCGGCAGGAAATTACAACCTGCCAAACAACCTTGCCCAAAACCCTTTCTTTTTCGGTTTTTCTTTTGCCGCTGCTATGTCCTCGAGCGGCTTTTCGATCAATACCCCTTTTTGTTTTGCTTCCTTGAGCCACTTGGGGAATTCGTTCAGCAGCCGGTCGTACAGTTCATCATCTGAAATCTTATCAATCTCCTCGATATGTAAGAAGTGGGCATTGTTTGTGAATCTCCCTTGGTTGTCTAGTTTTTGGAGAAATTCGAAATTGCCGTCGCCCACTCCAACGAATTGCCAGTATACTGGCTTATCTGCAGATGCCTCAATGATTGGTTTTATCGTCTTTTTGCATCCGCCATCATTGATAAACACAATATAAGCAGGATGATGGCTGGGGTCTTCAGATACATATTTCCTTAAAACATCCTTCATGACAGGGGGCTCATCATTTCTGCCGAACTTATGTATACGGTCATCCTCGAGGATTTCACGATTCACATATCCATCAAAGTCCTTTTCCGTTACGGGCTTTAATCTTGAAAATTCATGGTCATATACCCAAACGTCCAGCTCACCATCGTCATCGAATTGATCAGCAACGGCCAGAATTCTTTCAACCACCTTCTGAACAGTGCCATTCTTATACAGCTTCCTCATCGATCCTGTTATATCAAGAACGAGACCGACACGCGCCGTTACCTTCGTAAGTTCCTTTTTCTCCAAAATAATCTTGACACTTCTCTTTTGTAAATCAATCGTTCCCAACTGTATCCCTCCTTTTTTCACTCTTCCAGACATCTCCATCTAGACACTTTTACCCATGATAGTAATAAAAAACACCACTCGGATTACATTTTTTTGTAATCTGAGAGGTGTTTTAGCTTTTACACGCCCATTTTTCTTCTTGTATTGCTCGGCTTTTTCGTCATCTGGGATTTCATCGGCTGTGTTTTTTTCACCAATCCGTTGTCATGTTTTGCCTGGGCCTGTCCCTTTTTCTCGGCAAGCTTCTGCTTCATTGCTTCTGCTAGGCTAACCTTTTTCTTTTCCGCCATCGGTTTGCGCTCCTTTAGTAGATACCTTTTCATTTAAACTTCTTTTGTAAAGTTTGTTGTTCTTCAACATACGTTGTGCAAAGTTAATTTCCACGGAAGCATGCTCGCTTTCAGAGGGACGGTGAGCCCTCGGCAGTCTCGCCCTTCCGCTACAATCAACATCAAATGATGGAGATTCACAAAAATAACTTTAAAAAACAACAACCTTTGCGAAAAAATTCTACTTTAATTATAAGCCCAGTCTACATCAGTGGCAATATTCAACAAAATCCCTAATACTGGATGCTATTTAAATTCCTTATTTTCCAGGATTGTGATCCTATTCTTTGTCGTCCTGCCCATCTCCTTTGTATGCTCCACAAGTCGAAGGACATCATGGCAGCATTGCTTTGCTCCCATCACCAGCAATGGCACCCCGATGAAATCAAGCTTGAGTTCCCTTGAGAACAAACCACCCAATGTCATCGGCAAAGGAACGGTTGGCGACGTATTGGAAAAGACTATCTTCTCCCTTGCATTGAAACGATCCATCATTAAAAGACTATAATCCTTTAACGCAGGTACAAGCAATTTATCGCGCCTTCTTCCAATCGTATATACGGGATTTCCATCCTCATCTTCCCCGTGAAAGATGATCCGTCCTGCATCCTTTGGTTGCAGCTTATTGAAATAGGGTGTATGGAGGATTTCTTCCTTTGTCAGCTTTCCATCCTTGGGGAGTTTGTTTAAATGGTAGGCTGCCGCAAGGGACGTTGTATGTGTGCCGCCGAAGTCATTATAGATATAAATCATGAAATCATTCCTTTATGTAGGATACAACGTACATATTCTTCCACATAAATGGGTTAATCATTCCCTAGAGGGACAAAATCGTACCACGATTCATGGTCTATAAAAATTAAAAGCCCGGGGAAACCGAGCTTTTGTTGAAAATTTAGTCCAATATATAATTCATTGCCTCATCAAGCATTTGTTTGAAATTTCCCGGATACTCATGGTCCAAGCCGTATACATCCAAAAAGACATGATCCACGCCGTTCTCTTCCAAAAGCCCGGAAAGGAGCTTAGATCCCTCGTAGCAATCCTAGTCCTGGTCCCCACATATGATATATCCTTTTATGCCTTTTTCTTTTAAAAGCTTTAATTGCCCTGCCCATGCTTCCAATTCTGGAAGCCATGGTGCAACGAGCACGAAGCCCTTAGCTTTTAATTCTTCATCAAGCATGGCTTTCAAAGCAACCTGTGCCCCTGCAGAAAAACCACCAATAATGGTCCCTCCATCGATGTTGGTCATATTCTTTAATTGTTTATAGTGAAGCGCGGCTTCTTTTACACCCTGCTCGACATCGTCCCATTCGTATCCATCTGAAAATTGAATATGGGAAGACTGAACAAGAGCAAGCTTCATTTTCCTTTGTCCTGTCAAATCCCAGTTCGGTTCCGTCATTTCCATATTTTCCTGGTCGCCATGCAGTGCCATCAGTAATGGGCACGCTGCTTCGCTGCCCGGTGCAGAGATCACCTTTAACTGCGGCTTGGCTTCCCGCTTTGCATCCTGCTCCCTCTGTTTGCACAATTGAAGCATACGCTGGAACTCCTCATATTTATGCAGCGGCTTTAAATCTTCATCTGTCGCAAGATATTCGAAACCATACCAATACCCATGTTCATGAATGGCTTGCTTCATCATATTCAACGCTTCTTCTTCCAGGCCGGATGCGCTTGCCAAAGCATATTTGAAATTGAAAAGCTGGGCTTGGTTCCCTTTTACTCCATCCGCATTTTCGGTTATGAATCGGTAGGCTTTCAAGCTGCCTTCCTTTTCGTATAATTCCAATGTTTGATTTAATAGTCTAGTATAAGATAACGCAGTCATAGATTCTCCTTATTGTTCTTCTCGTCTATTTCCGTAAGTACAATCACTCAAATATTCTTTGCAACCCCCACATGATGATTGCTGCTACCGGAACCAGCACCCATATGTTCTGACCTGCAAAGATGCTGACATTCTGCTTCTGTTTTTCCAAATGGTCCAGCCGTTTTATGATTTCATCCATTTTTGCTTCTAACCGCGATAGTTGATCTTTAGAATCCACCACTTTCCCACCCTTCTCTCGTTAAAAACTGCTTCACTAATTATAACATTATTTTCCTGAACGGGAGTTTATCACACAAAATGAATTTTCACTGACAGGTTCTGTCAGGGTATTTTATTTATAATGAACTTGTAAATAAATCTATTGATTTTAGGAGTGAGAAAACATGGCTGTTTATCAAAATGTAGAAGCATTTATTGAAGAGTACCGAAATGAATCCCAATCAACCTTAAAATTATTGAAGGCATTGACGGATGAGTCGCTTAGTCAAGAAGCAGCCCCAGGCTATCGTACATTGGGAGAACTTGCATGGCATCTCGTTCATCTTGAAAAAGGCATGCTGCATATGACCGGATTGAAATTTGATGCTCCAGCCGAAAACAGTGCTCCGCCTTCAACTGCTGCAGAAATCGCGGACGCATACGAATCCACAGTGGATGCGATGCTTGAGGCGGTTGAAACACAATGGAA
The DNA here is from genome assembly GCF_003668575.1 of Falsibacillus albus. NCBI lineage: Bacteria > Bacillati > Bacillota > Bacilli > Caryophanales > Bacillaceae > Falsibacillus > Falsibacillus albus. The sequence goes on from NZ_RCVZ01000016.1 coordinate 74,462, forward strand.
CGATGAAAAACTCGAGGAAGTGAACAATTTATTTGGGTTTGATTGGAAAAACGGATTGACGCTTGATATTTATTTGAAGCACGAAATCCATCACCGAGGCCAGCTTACGATCATGATGCGCTTGGCCGGACTCCCGGTTTCAGGTGTATACGGCCCTTCAAAAGAAGAATGGTCGACGATGGGGATGGAAGCTCCGGCATACTAAATCGAATGGGAAAGAGGCCTTCTAAAATAGGGCCTCTTTTATTATGCATTTTAAACATATTGAAGATTGTAATATACTCAAATTGGAATATAATAAATAGAGTAATAATCATCATTTTATTATGACGCATGTTAAGAAGGGAGTCTGTTGAACTTGATTGAAAAAGAAAGTAATGTGAAGTTGGTTGTTGCCGGTCTTCTCCTTGGAATCTTGATGTCTGCTATGGACAATACCATTGTTGCGACTGCGCTTGGATCAATTGTTTCTGACCTAGGTGGTCTGGATAAATTCGTTTGGGTCACTTCCGCGTACATGGTCGCAGTCATGGCGGGTATGCCGATATTCGGCAAGCTTTCGGACATGTATGGAAGGAAACGATTTTATATTTTTGGGCTGGCGATTTTCCTGATCGGCTCCGCCCTATGCGGAACTGCTCAAAATATCACACAGCTGAGCCTGTACCGTGCCCTTCAAGGAATCGGCGGAGGGGCTTTGATGCCGATAGCCTTTACGATCGTATTTGATATCTTCCCTCCTGAAAAACGAGGAAAAATCACCGGATTGCTTGGGGCTGTCTTTGGCTCCGCATCTGTTTTCGGACCGCTGATCGGAGCATATTTAACAGATAATCTTAGCTGGCACTGGATTTTCTATGTGAATGTACCAATCGGTCTTTTATCACTTGCATTCATTTTGTCATCCTATAAAGAAACATCCGCATTGCACAAGCAGCGAATCGATTGGTGGGGCGCCATCACCTTGGTCGTTGCGGTCGTCAGTTTGATGTTTGCCCTTGAATTGGGCGGCAAGGAATATGGTTGGAATTCTTGGCAAATCATCGGACTTTTCATTTCCTTCGGGGTATTTTTTATTGCCTTTTTCTTCGTGGAACGAATTGCAGAAAGCCCGATTATTTCATTCTGGATGTTCAAGAAGCGTCTTTTTGCCGCTTCACAGGTATTGGCTTTTCTCTACGGTGCTTCCTTTATCATATTGACCATTTTCATTCCGATATTTGTTCAAGCTGTATATGGAGGAAGTGCGACAAATGCCGGATTCATCTTAACGCCACTCATGCTGGGATCGGTAGCAGGCAGTGCATTTGCCGGTATTTTCATGACCAAGACAAGCTACCGCAATATCATGTTGGTTTCCATCATCGCTTTTATAGCGGGGATGAGCCTGTTGGCGACGATGACACCGGACACAAGCCGGGTACTATTGACTTTATTTATGATTTTATCTGGTTTTGGAGTAGGTTTCTCATTTTCATTGCTGCCGAATGCGACAGTGCACAAGCTGGACCCAAGATTTCGCGGGTCGGCAAATTCCACGAATGCTTTCTTCCGTTCATTTGGCATGACGATCGGGATTACCGTGTTCGGGGCCATTCAATCGAAGGTGTTCACGAACAAACTAACCGACGCCTTCAAGGGGATGCAAGGTGGCAGCCAATCTTTTAAAATGGGAAATCCACAAGAAATCTTCCAGCCTGAAACAAGGAAGCACATCCCTGATTTTGTATTGAATAAAATCATCGATGCGATGTCATCTTCCATTACGATTACATTTTTGCTTGCCCTAATTCCGTTGGCACTGGCTTTGATTACCGTATTCCTGATGGGGAATACCCGCTTGGAAGCTGCAAAGCCTGCACAAGATAAAAGCTCTATGGCAAAATCATAATATACAATCCTTTCAACAGGGGGCATTTTTTCTAAGAATCGCCCCTGTCTTTTAAAACCAATGGAATAGGTGAGTTCAATGAGTATGAAATTGACTGTACTGGGTCTTCTGATGGAGGGAGAAAAACACCCGTACGAAGTACAGCAAATCGTGAAAAATCGGCAAATGAAATATTACATCAAGATGGCGCCAGGCTCCTTGTACTATGCTTTCGAAAAGCTGAAGGACGATGGGTTCATAGAAGTCTCAAAGGTGATCAAGGATACGAACCGCCCCGATAAAACCATCTATGCCATCACGGATAGAGGCGTCGAGGAATTCCAATCGCAATTATTGAAGCAGCTGGGGCATAAGGAACAGCTGGCAAAGCCCATCTATGCCGCATTATCCTTTGCCAACTACAGCGAACCTGAAAAAATGAAAGAGAAATTAAAGAAAAAGATCGAGTTCACTGAAGATTATATCGAGAAGATGAAATTGGTCTATCATCATAAAAAAGATAAAGAAGACCGTGCGAAAATGTATATTATCCTTGGGGTAATGATGCAATTAAAAACAGAACTCATATGGCTGAAAAGAATAGAACAAGATTTAGTGGACGGGAACCTGCAGAAAACAGGTGATTTGGATTTAATCGACAATGCTCTCCCATCCATCGATTTCAATGATCTGTATTATACGAATGGCAAAAAAGGCTGAAGCCGAACTCCTTCTCGCAGAGTTCGGTTTCAGCCTTTTCATTATCATTTCTTAAGTTTATTTTTCCAGTTTTCTCAGCCATCCGGTCAGCACAACTGCTCCTGCTACCATGATTGCACCGATCCAAGGAGTATGGATGATGCCGATTGAATCGACTACCAAACCTCCAATAAAGGAGCCGATGGCGATTCCCACATTAAAAGCCGCAATATTCAAGGCAGATGCTACATTTACCGCTGATGGAACATATTTTTCAGCAAGCTGTACGACTAATATCTGCAGACCGGGAACATTCATGAAGGCAAATAGCCCCATAAAGAATATCGTTACCAATCCTGCCGTTTTGAAAGATGCTGTAAAGGTTAAGATCAATAATACGATGGCTTGGAGAATGAACATCCAGGACAACGCTTTTAAAGGATGTTTATCAGACGCTTTCCCGCCGATGACATTCCCAAACGCTACAGCAACGCCGTAGCCAAGTAGGATAATGGAGACCCATTTCGGACTGAAACCGGTCACTCCTTCAAGTAGCGGCGTCAAATAGGTAAATGCCACGAATGTTCCGCCATAGCCAAGAGCTGTGATCGCAAAAGCAAGAAGCAATTTTCCGCTGCGTAATATCTTGAGCTGCTCGCTGAATTTTGCCGGAGGAGCTTCTTTTAAGTCGGATGGAACCAAAATGGCACTCGCCATGACCCCGATCACACCCAAAATCGCGACACCCCAGAATGTCGCTCTCCAGCCAAATGCTTGACCGATGAAAGTTCCGAGCGGAACACCCGTAACAGTCGCAACCGTCAAACCGGTGAACATAAATGCAATGGCACTGGCCCGTTTATTGGCCGGAACCAGATCGGCTGCAATCGTTGAGCCGATGGAAAAGAAAATGCCATGCGAAAAGGCTGTGATGACCCTTGCTGTTAAAAGAAATCCAAAGCTATTGGACATTGCTGCGGCTGAGTTTCCGACGATGAATAGTACCATCAAAGACATCAGCAGCGATTTTCTGCTCATTTTGCTGGTCATAGCCGTTAGGACCGGCGCTCCGAAAGCGACTCCGAGAGCATAGCCGGAAATCAAAAGACCAGCAAGTGTAATGGAAATAGTCAAATCATCTGAAATCGATGAAAGCAGGCCAACAGGAACAAATTCGGTCGTCCCGATGCCAAAGGCACTGATCGCCAATGCCAATAGCGCAGGGATTCCCCCTTTGGACTGTGCTTTTGAAACAGCATGTGTATGTGAACTAATATAAGATTCCTCCTCTAGTTGTTTCAGATGGCATAAGCGCCTTATGCTTTTCTGAATACAGGTTGAATAGTATGGTATAGCGGATGTACGGATCAATCCTCCCGTACTTGAGCTAATTTCTTTCTGACACTGATTATGCACCCATTCCCACTATTTAAAAAGTACGTACTTTTATGTAATATAGGCACCCGCAAGTAACAATTGTGGAGCAGCAAGGGCTGATGAAATGAAATTATTTTAAACGGCTTTATCTGAGGAGTATAGATTGCAGCTGACAACCATTCCAATGAAAAACATATCCGCTTCCAAAATAAAAACCGCCCCTTTTTTAAAGAATGCGGTTTTCATTACTTTATTTGTCGGTTTGCAAATATCGTTCCTCTATGATCTTCCGATGATGCAGCTCATGACCTGCAATGATCCATGCCAGAGCCAAGACCGTCACATAGGATCCGTTGGCATTGCCGCCGCGGGACCAGGCTTCTTCATCAAGCCTTTTCACCAATTGGATGGTAGACTTTCTTACCGCTCCGAAATCCTCTAATATTTCCTGTATGGATAGACTATTGAATCCGGCCTTTTTCACATATTCCTCATCTTCATAGCCTGGGAGCTCAGCACTTTCCCCTCTTGCAAAACTTAGAAGTCGAAAGGTCATGATCCTTTCCGTATCCGTAAGGTGTCCAATCACTTCCTTTATACTCCATTTACCAGGAGCATAGCGGTACTCTCCTTCTTTTCCGGAAAGGTTCTCCAGTAAACGGACTGTGTCATCCATTTGTACGTTCAATATTTGGAGGATATCTTCATTCTCTACCAGCTTAATATAAGAAGAGTAGTGGGGGGCATATTCCCCCGCTTTAGGTCGCTTTGTCATTTTCATTTTCTCCTATCCCTTGTTTTCACATACTAATAAAACGCCATTCGGATCTATACCGCCTGCTGAATCGAGTCCAGAAATACCGACTTTTTTCAAGGCAGCCGAACTGTTTTGCGTGATAGAAATATTCATAGCGCTTCCGAACAAGTAATTCAGTTCCTTCTCAAAGTCATTTTCCTCCGCCTGGATTTCCATCGACGAGATCTGGCTGTGGACTTTAGCATCAAAGATATCTTGATGCTGTTGAAGCTCGATTTGAAATCCATAAGGCGTTGAAATAAATGTTCTTCTTTCATTACTTCTTACGTTCCATTTTAAGCTTTCCGCTTTTTGGCAAATATGTTCCAGTTCTTCTTTTACCACAAAAAAACCGATATGATCAAATTTTACGCGCTTGCCATAGCCAAAGGTGACATTGACGCGCCCTCTCCTCATCTCGATGATGCGGAACATGATTGGCCTCCCTCGAAAATCATTCCAATCCAAAGGCGGATCGTATGACTGGAATTCACCGTCTTCCCTTCCGATTCTTTGTTGGACACGAAACCCTTGTGCTAAATAAAACGTTTCAGTCTCTTCCACATGAGGCGTCCAATAATGAAAATGAAACAGCATAGCTCCCCCCCTTTTTCTCCGTTAGTATCATTACAGTTTCATTTTACAAAAGGCACCGGACAATTCAATCATACCTTGCGAGGAAAATCCCTACAGCTTAAGGAGGAATTTTCAACCTGGGCCACGAATTGTTAACTATCTACAGGAGGTGTCCTCATTGCAGCTGACAAATCATATATCCGATCACATTTCCGTTGAATTGATCAACGGAAAGACTGAATCCGGGGAACTTGTCCATATTGATCATGACCTTAAGATCATTACACTGGACCAATACTCGCACAACGTTTATATTCCCTTATCATCTGTCATCTCTTTAAAAGAGATGAATCGATAAAAGAGCAGGATGATCGGAAGACCCGCTCTTCAATCATCCTGGTATATTATTCTAGGCAATAATACATATTCCTCTATCAAGCTTTCGTCCTGCCTCAAGCTAGAATAAAAAAAATTCCCGAACCATTCTTCGGGAATTTCCATCGTTACTTTGTCGATTTTTTTATTGTTTTCTCATTATTGACTTCAAATACTTCAAGGAAGAAGACGAAAATCGGAATTCCTACTATCAGTCCCCATATACCAAAGAAGTGCTCAGAAAAGATCAAAATAAAGAATGTGTAAAACACGGGCAGGTTCGTTTTGGAGGACATTAATTTCGGACTCAATATATAAGCCTCTATCGCATGGACAATCGTAATCGCAATAACGATATAAACGACCTTCATCACTCCGCCTATGCTGTATGCAATGATGCATAGAGGGATAAGTGATAATATGACTCCAGCGACAGGGATCAATCCCAGCATCAGCACCATGATGGACAATCCGCCTAACTGAGGGAATCCGAGTATCCATAAAGCAGCTGTGGTCAAACCGCCATTTACCACCGCGATGATCAGCTGCGCTTCGATCACTTTACCAAACGTCCCTGCGAACTTTCCGGCAAAAAACTCGATTTCATTATAGATCGGAGCAATCTTGCTTTTCTTAAATTTTTGGGTAAAATTAATCAAACGCGGCTTTTCCAGCATATAGAACAGACTTAGAAGGAGCGCAAGCAATATCTGAATCCCCACACGGCTTACATCCGAAAAATATTTAATCAGGAATGTAACACCTTGTTCCATATAACTGGAGAGCTTATCAGTATCGATGTTGGCAAAAAATTGATTGAATACCCCATAATTCGGGACACTCGAATAAAACGTCGTGAGCTGCTTCACCAAAGAACCGATTTCATTTGCGATCATCGGTAAATAATTGATGAATGCCAACGATACGAAGCCGACAATGACCGTATACAAGACAATGACAATGATGATTCTATTCACCGGGATCCTTTCGAGAAGGAAATTCACCAGTCGGTTCATCAAAAACGAAAAGATAAACGTAAATAAAATTAGGTTTATCATATCTTTCAATACATATAAGATCAATGAAATGAAAAGAAAAATCAAGATCCTTTTAAAGCCTCTGCTTTGAAAAACTCGGTTGATTGTATCCATTCGATGCTCCTCATGTTTCACTCAAATGTGTGTAGTTCCTTATAGTATACGATTATTAGGCTGAAAATCAAAAGAAGTTATTAACAAAATATAAAATATTAATTATTTTTAAAAAATGTAGGTCATTTGTCTAAAAAAAGCAGAAACTCCCTACAATGTCTGATTTCTTATTCCACTAATTACATAGGGGCATAAGTGAATTCCAGACATTATTAGGTCAGCTTCTGCTTTTTTCATCGTCTCTTATCATTAGGTTTGCTGATTCCTTCGGTGTCCAGCGTCTTCCGCTCCAATCAAGATCCTATGAAGAGTTATTTGAAAGAAAAAATGTTAAAAACAACAACCTTTGAGAAAAGAGCCTTAAGAAAACAGTTTTCATAAATATACATTTAATAAAATTGCTCTTCATCATTACTCGCCCAAGTCTACGTTGTGATAAACCTGCTGAACATCTTCTAGATCTTCCAATGCGTCAATCATTTTTTCGAATTGAGCTTGAGCATCTTCAGGGAGCTCGACATCATTTTGTGCGAGCATCGTTAATTCCGCTATCGTGAAATCAGTGATTCCTGCATTTTTGAATGCTTCTTGCACAGCATGGAATTGGTCCGGTTCGGCATAGACGATGACCGTATCATCTTCTTCTGCGATATCACGGGCGTCGACATCCGCTTCCATCAGGATTTCCAATACTTCTTCCTCAGTTTTTCCTTCGATGCCGAAAACCGCTGTCGCATCAAACATATAGGCAACCGATCCGCTGACTCCCATATTCCCGCCATTCTTGCCGAAAGCAGCGCGCACTTCGGAAGCTGTACGGTTAACATTATTAGTCAATGCATCTACGATGACCATAGATCCATTTGGTCCAAATCCTTCATAGCGAAGCTCGTCATAGTTTTCTTCAGATCCGCCTTTCGCTTTTTCGATAGCGCGGTCAATGATTGCTCTCGGCACGTTGTATGTCTTTGCCCGCTCGAGGACAACCTTCAAGGCCTGGTTCGCTTCCGGATCAGGCTCGCCCTGTTTGGCAGCCACATAGATTTCCCGTCCAAACTTGGCATAAATCCGGCTTGTATTTGCGTCTTTGGACGCTTTCTTTTCTTTAATGTTATTCCACTTACGACCCATTGTGTTTCACTCTCTTTCAGTATTGAATCTTAGATTATATGATAAAGATTTTGAATAAAAAAATCCTTCTAAACACTGCTTCCATTATAACGCAAATCGCCATTTCATTACGAATATTATGCAAAAAAGAACATCCCGAACTGTATATTATTGGTTTCATTTCCATACTTTAATTCGGTAATGAATTGACTGACAATTCATTCGGGATTATAATGTTAGATAATATAACATGTTTTTGTTAGGAGTGTTTACAATGATCGTGCGCGGCGAGTTGAATGATGATCATTTCCAAGTTCCTTCTCCAGACCTGGCGAAGATTTTATATAGGATCAGAGAAGATCGATTAAAAGAAATCGAAGAAATCAAACATAAAATTAATCAATACGAAAAAAAGAAGCGGGCAGAAGAAGCCTTTTATCAATCCTTATCGCCAGTAAGAAAATTTTTTGCCAGCCGTCCTCCCAGCCACCACCAAGCAGTGGAGTATATTGTTCATGTAAAGGAACGGATCAAACTAATCGACGTATTAAAAAAACAATGCCGCGAACTGGATGATGTCCTGGAGCTCATCGAAGCAGATCCCGGACATAAAGAGGTCGTCCTCTCTACTGCACTTCTTGAGGGTGTCAACAGATATAGGAAATGGGGAGATCTTTCATGACGATTCAAACTTTGCACACCGGACTGGATACGATATGGGTGGTCCTGACAGCTGCGATGATCATTCTCATGGAAGGCGGATTTGCCCTATTGGAAGCTGGCTTTGTCAGGCACAAGAATAACGTGAATATTATCATGAAAATTTTTGTTGATATTACAATTGGAACGCTTTGTTTCTATTTAATAGGATTCGCTCTGATGTATGGCAAAGATATCGCCGGGATGATTGGATCGAGCGGATTTATGCTAAACGGGGACCTTGCACATTTGGACTTGTCAGTATCGATGGACACATATTGGCTGTTCCAAGCGGCATTTGTCATCGCGGTTATCTCCATCGTTTCAGGCGCAGTTGCTGAACGGTTCAATTTCCGTGCCTACATCCTTTATGCTGTTTTGATGACGACTTTGATCTATCCGATTGCCGGACATTGGGTATGGGGAGGCGGATGGCTTGGCAACCTTGGAATGCTTGACTTCGCAGGATCAGCTGTCATCCATGCACTTGGCGGTTGTTCGGCTCTTGCCGCTGCCATCTTCATCGGTCCGCGAAAAGGAAAATTCACGCCTGAAGGAACAAGCACCATCGCACTGCCAAGCAACCTGCCGTTGGCATCAGTCGGCGCATTCCTATTATGGTTCGGGTGGTTTGGGTTCAACGCGGGCAGTACGTTGAGTGCTACGGATGCACGAATCGGCCATATCGCCATCGCGACGATGCTGTCAGCAGCATCCGGCGGCGCCATCACCATGCTGTATACCCTATTTCGCTACAATCGTTCCGATGCAGCCTCCGTCATTAATGGATCGTTGGCCGGACTTGTCGGGATTACGGCAGGCTGTGCGTTTGTCAGCGATTCAGCCGCCATTCTGATCGGCGCTGTTTCAGGAATGCTGATGTTATTCGCAACAGACTGGCTGGAAGCGAAGCAAATCGACGATCCTGTCGGCGCCTTCCCCGTCCACGCCATTTCAGGCATATGGGGAACTTTCGCAGTCGGGTTATTCGCCAAGGATGGCGGACTTTTCCACAGCGGCGGCTGGCACCTATTAGGCGTCCAAGTGCTCGGCCTTATTGTACTTTGCGTCTGGGGCTTTGCCCTGACATGGTTCGGATTGAAATTAATCCAATTATGGATCCCTGTCCGTTCAACTGAGGAAGAAGAGGAAATGGGACTGGACATCAGCTATCACGGCATTCTCGCCGCCTATCAAGAGCACGAATTCATCCATCATGAAGATCGATATGCCGATATCGAGAAGGATCATGACCTAGATTGAAGCTAGAATTGGAGTAGACCCGGGCCGTTTTCGCCCGGGCTTTTTTAAATTATGGTGGGTTGAGTTCGTTGGTTGGGTGCGAGTGGATTTTGTCGAAATAAGTAGAATAGTCGATATATCGGATTTTTCGCAGATAAATCATGCATTTTCGAAGATATATTTAATTTTTAGAAGATAAATACCCGATTTTCGGAGATATGCCCAACAAAAAACCCGCTCCAGACAACCGGAGCGGGTTTTCACTATCTATCATTATTCCACTGTAACAGATTTTGCAAGGTTACGTGGTTTATCTACGTCACAGTCGCGGTGCAATGCTGCATAGTACGCGAGAAGCTGCAACGGAACTACAGAGATAAGAGGTGTTAATAATTCGTTCACTTCTGGGATGACAAAGCTGTCGTCCTCTTCTTCCAAGCCTTTCATGGAGATGATGCAAGGGTTGGCGCCGCGTGCGACAACTTCCTTCACGTTTCCACGGATGCTCAGATTGACGCTTTCCTGCGTTGCAAGGGCAACGACCGGTGTTCCTTCTTCGATAAGCGCGATCGTACCGTGCTTCAACTCTCCGCCAGCAAAACCTTCAGCTTGGATGTAGGAGATTTCCTTCAGCTTAAGGGCACCCTCAAGTCCAACGTAGAAATCAACTGCACGGCCGATGAAGAAGCAGTTTCTTGTTGTAGAAAGGAATTGGCGAGCCACTTCTTCCATTTCTTCTTTCTTGTCGCAAAGAACTTCCATTGCGTTGGCTACGATGCCAAGATCCTGTACAAGATCGAATTCCATTTCGATGCCTTTGGATCGTCCCGTTACATTCGCTAGGATTGCAAGGACAGCAATTTGTGCTGTATAAGCTTTCGTAGAAGCAACCGCAATTTCAGGACCAGCATGCAAGAGCAGCGTATAGTTCGCTTCACGGGATAGTGTAGAGCCAGGAACATTTGTGATCGTCAATGCTTTGTAGCCTTGCTCTTTGATTTGAACCAATACAGAACGGCTGTCTGCAGTTTCCCCGCTTTGGGAAATGAACACGAATAATGGATTCTCTGATAGAAGCGGCATGTTGTAGCTGAATTCACTTGCTACATGCACTTCAACCGGGATTTTTGCCATTTTTTCAATGAACTGCTTTCCAACCAAACCAGCATGGTAGCTTGTTCCGCATGCAATGATGTAAATGCGGTCCGCTTCGTTCAGCGCGCCTACAATGGATGGGTCGATTGTCAGGTCATTGCTTTCGTTTTGGTAAGCCTGCACAATTTTACGCATGACAAGCGGCTGTTCATCGATTTCCTTAAGCATATAGTGAGGATATGTTCCTTTTTCAATATCGCTCGCATCGATTTCAGCTGTGTAAGGAGCACGCGTGATGACCTCGCCGTCCAGATTTTGAATGGTCACTTCATCTTTCGTCACGATGACCACTTCTTTATCCATAAGTTCAACGTATTGATCCGTTACTTGAATCATCGCCATTGCATCACTTGCCACAACATTGAACCCTTCACCCAATCCTACTAAAAGAGGGCTTTTGTTCTTTGCTACAAAGATTGTTTGATCATTTTCTTCATCAAGAAGCGCAAGTGCATATGATCCTTTCAAGACAGTCAACGTTTTGCGGAAAGCTTCTTCTGTGTCCATTCCTTCGTTAACGAACTTCTCAACGATTTGAACGATAACTTCTGTATCCGTTTCACTTTTCAAATCGATGTTATGAAGAAATTCCTTTTTCAAGAAAGAATAGTTTTCGATGACACCGTTATGAACGATGGTAAAACGGCCGGAAGCACTTTTGTGCGGATGGGCATTCACTTTGCTCGGCACGCCGTGTGTCGCCCAACGTGTATGTCCGATTCCAGTGTTTCCTACTACCGCTTCGTCCACGATGCTGCGAAGATCGGCGATACGGCCTTTTTCTTTGAAAACGTGGACGCCTGAATCGTTTTTAACCGCGATTCCTGCAGAATCATATCCGCGATATTCAAGCTTTTCCAAGCCTTTTAATAAAATTTCTTTCGTATCCTGATTTCCGATATATCCAACAATACCACACATACTTGTCATTTCCTCCTTAATAAGGAGGCAGGAAGCCAACGGGGGGGCTGTCGCTGCCCCCTTATCTCTATTAATAATATGATTCACATTCTTTCTCCTTTGTACACTGAGTCGCCTTCAATGTTTTAAGAAAAAGATTTCGGTCGTGTGTGGCAACCGGGAGGCATCCGCCGATTAATCGATAAACCTCCTCCTCGTCAACTAAACCGTTTCTTTCGGACATACGATTTAGTTCAGGCGCTTTTATATAGTTTTTAAACCTCTATCCACCTTTCCATTCTTGAATAAAGTATTTTTCACTCAACAAGAAACATCTTACACTAGACAAAAATAAACCGTCAATGGGAAAATCCTCAGGTTAATGCCCGCACTGTGTCACATTCCCCTAGATGGTGCACCTGAAACCTTCATATTACACGTTTGTTTCCACATTATTAAATATGCATGAGTAAGAAAAGTGTTCTCACTCATGCATATCGTCCTATTTTTAATCTTCCTCTGGAAGACCCATCTCTGCTTTTACAACCGTTGCGATTCGATCAACATACGCTGTGCAGGATTCTTCTGTAGGAGCCTCCGCCATGACACGGACCAGCGGCTCTGTACCGGAAGGACGCACCAGGATCCGGCCATTTCCATCCATTTCAGCTTCCACATCAGAAATCACAGCTTTGATTTTCTCATTGTCTGTTACATGATGCTTATCCGTCACTCGAACATTGACCAGTTTCTGAGGGTATTTCTTCATTTCTGAAGCAAGCTCAGATAATGGTTTATTCGTTGCTTTCATGATATTCACGAGCTGAAGGCCAGTCAGCAAGCCATCTCCTGTCGTGTTATAGTCCAGGAAAATGATATGACCGGATTGCTCTCCGCCGAGGTTAAATCCGTTTTTCTTCATTTCCTCCACGACATAGCGATCCCCTACCGCTGTTTGGACGCCATTGATGTCCAGCTCTTCCAAGCCTTTATGGAACCCAAGATTGCTCATGACAGTCGAAACGACTGTAGAATGCTTTAAGCGGTTTTCCTGTTTCAAATATTTAGCGCAAATGAACATGATTTGATCGCCATCCACTGTATCACCATTTTCATCGATGGCGATCAGGCGGTCACCGTCCCCATCAAAGGCAAGTCCGACATCTGCATTTTTCTCTTTAACGAAGCCAGTCAATGCTTCCGGATGCGTCGATCCTACACCATCATTGATGTTCAAACCATTAGGGGAAGCACCCATAGTCGAAATATCCGCTTCAAGGTCTGCAAACAAGTGTGCAGCTAATGATGACGTCGCACCGTGAGCGCAGTCAAGCGCTACATGGATGCCGGAAAAATCCTCGTCCACGGATTGTTTTAAATACTGCAAGTATTTTTGTCCGCCTTCAAAATAGTCGCTTACTTGACCGAGGTCTCCTCCAATTGGCCGTGGAAGAATATCCTCTTGCATATCCAAATACTTTTCAATTTCTTCTTCCTGCTCATCCGAAAGCTTAAATCCATCAGGACCGAAAAATTTGATTCCGTTATCCCCTACAGGGTTATGGGATGCAGAAATCATGACCCCTGCCTGGGCACCCTGGGCCTTTGTCAAATATGCCACACCCGGCGTGGAAATCACACCAAGTCGCATTACCTCGGCACCAATGGATAAAAGCCCCGCCACCAATGCTCCTTCAAGCATATGTCCTGAGATCCTTGTATCACGACCGATCAGAATCTTAGGTCTTTCCGTGTTCTTCGTTAAAACAAAGCCGCCATATCGACCTAGCTTAAAGGCTAGCTCAGGTGTAAGCTCCGTATTTGCTACTCCTCTTACTCCATCTGTGCCAAAATATTTACCCATTCTATTCATCGCTCCTTATTCATCAAGTCTCTCGTCAACTGTTTGCTTTTTCCTTCAATCGGATTTTCATATTGTCATCCGATAATGTCCATGAAATGTTCTTGTCTGGGTTGTCCACTTGTATATTCAAATCATGGTCTCCTGCTGCAAGGCCGGCTGCATCGACATACAATTTGAAATCATCTGCACTCAATTGATCAATGATTTCACTGGGCCCTTTGACCGTCAAATCAACCTGACCTTTTTCAGGTGCCAATATTTCCATATCATACTGATCCCCTACTCCTTGTTCAGCCACTTGAAGGTTGGAGAAAGTTTTCTCTTCTGTTTTTTGGACATCCACTGTGACTTTTGCATTGTCGGCGGATGCTTTATTCAACCCATCTTTTAGTTTAATGGGGACATTAACGGTTGTATCTTTATCAATTTTACTTACATCAAGCGGAAGATCGATTTCGCTGATCGTATCCAATACATCCTGTTTCCCGTATATAGTTACTTCTTTCGGATCCATGGATGTTCCCAGAATTTTGACTCCCTCTGGAGGAGTTCCCGTCTGGCTCACTTTGAGCGGTACGGTTTTACTGGGATTTTTCACGGGAAGCGTCACATCGACGGTTTCAGGGTCAACCTGTACATCGAGTTTATTCAATTCCCTGTCCAGCACCCTTACCTGTGCTTCTCTTGTAACCGTTTGGTTTACCTCTCCACGCACATCAATCGTTGCCTTAACATAAGTGATCTTATCGATGATATTTTTCGCCCCTGTGATTTTCACTGTTTTCGGTTCAACGGTTGGTTTTTCTGCTTCAAATCCATCTGCTAAAATCGCAGAGTTGAATTCAGCTTCGACTTTGAATTCCTTCGTAACTTTTTCTTCAATATCTACATTTATGTAAGCCGGCTCGATTCTTGCTGCCAGCTTATCGGAAATTCCTTTTGATTTAATCCTTACCTGATGCTTGCCTATCCCTAGATCCCGTAAATCAACGTACAGCTTAAAGTCTCTGAGAGCCTTCGTTGGCTGGACTATGCTTTTAGGACCTTCCACCGTGACATTGACCGTCTGCGGCGCTCCTGATACAACCAAATTATCGGAATCATAATACATTTCCAATGGGACATCTGTAATAACATCGCTGTTTTGTTGAGATGTCGTATTTTTTGTCGTTTTGAAAGTGCCTTGCTCAATGCTGACTGATATATATAAAAGAACCGCTAAAAGCAATGCAAGGATCCTCATGACCCATTTATTTTCCATAAACTTATCCATTTTGTTTTTTCACCCTCCAGCTCCACCGAGTTGAAGAAACATTTTTGACAGATGCCATCAGCTCTGTCCCCAACAAGTTCTTGAAATCGTCTGGAGATAGGTCGCGGTGCAGCTCCCCATTTTTCGTAATGGAAATGCTTCCGGTCTCTTCCGAAACAATAATGGTTATGGCATCGGTCACTTCGCTGATCCCCAGCGCAGCACGGTGTCTCGTTCCTAATTCCTTGGATATGAACGGACTCTCCGATAGAGGCAAATAACAGGCCGCTGCGGCAATGTTTTGCTTTTGAATGATCACCGCTCCATCATGGAGAGGTGTATTCGGTATAAAAATATTGATGAGCAGTTCAGAAGAAATAGTTGAATTTATGGCGATTCCTGTTTCTATGTAATCACCCATACCTGTCTCACGTTCGACGGTAACCAAAGCCCCGATCCTTCTTTTTGCCATATAATTGATGGCCTTGACGATCGCTTCTACGATCCGTTCCTGCTCCTCTACTTCCTGTAAACCTGTCCTCGAGAACAATCTTCCTCGCCCCAGCTGTTCCAAAGCCCTCCGAAGCTCTGGCTGGAAGATAATAATAATGGCTAGAAACCCCCATGTTATAGCTTGTTCCATCATCCAGCTTAACGTATTGAATCCTAGAAAGCCGCTTAACGTTCTAACGACAATGATGACAAAAATCCCGGTTAAAATTTGGACGGCCTTCGTTCCGCGGATTACCATAATAAGCTTGTATATTACAAACCAAACAAGGAGTATATCAATAATATTGGATAGGTAGTCCAATACTGTGAAGTCTGCAAAAGACGGCATAGTTCATCCTCCATTAGGTTTAGTCCAAGCGGAAGCCGCTCTTTTCTAGTTTTTTCATAACTTTTTCATTATATCACATTTCAATTAAAGAATATAAAATGAATCCCCTCGTATTCTTTTTGAAATAAACTATTCATCTTACCGTAATAATATTTACCTGGGAATGACAAAAAAACCGGCCATCTTCTTTTGCTGAAGGCCGGTTTCGATTCCATTAAATTATTTCACGGGACTTTCTTCATGTTGATCTACGTGGAACAACTGCTTAGTCGATTTCTTGATATTGAACCATAGCCAGTCGAATACCTCATTAATTTCCTTTATATCACCAGTCACATTCCCCACAGATGCCATGTATGGCTTTCCATTGATGACAGTTACATTGCCGTTTACTTTCCCTTCTACACGAAGGTCGCCATTTTTTACAGTGATATCCCCATTGATCGTTTTTCCTTTTGGTACGATGACTGTATGATTCTGAACCAGTAAATCCGGCTGTTTCGTGAAAGAAAAGTCCTGATCTTCATTCCACATGGAAAAGATGCTTCCTGAAATCAAAATGACAAACATCGCCGCTGCCGTCAGCAATGGGTGCTGTCTGAACCAGCGCTGGAATCCAATTTTCTTCTTTTCCTTAGGAAGCTTGGCCATCACTTGCTGTGTAAAGTTTTCAGGTGCTTTTATATGAGAAGTACTCTGTACTAATGCGACTGCTTTTTTCAATTGCTGAAAATGCTGCTGGCATTCCTTGCATGATTGCAGATGATGTTTTAGTTTTATTTCATCCTCCGTAGAGATATCTTCATCTAAAAAATCATGCATTAGATCTACAATTTCCTCGGGACAAGATTGCATCTTTCGTCTCACCCTCTCTAAATATTTCGAAGTTGCTTCCTTAAAGCTTCTCTTCCTCGATGTATCCTTGTTTTTACCGTTCCAAGAGGAATATCCAGTATCTCGCTGATTTCATTGAGAGACAGTTCCTCTATATACTTTAATACGATAACAGAGCGATATTTCTGAGGGAGCTTTAAAATTTCCTGCTGGATGATGTCCCTGAGTTCCAAGTTTTCCAGTTCATCTTCCGGCATAACCACATCCGCTGCCACTTGTGAATACATATTCAAACCCTCAGTACCTGCTACTTCGGCATCCAGGTAATAGTCTGGCTTTTTTTTACGGATACGGTCGATGCATAAGTTCGTGGCTATGCGAAAAAGCCACGTGGAAAACTTTCTTTTTTGATTAAAACTTTCGATATTAACATATGCACGAAGAAAAGCTTCTTGTGCGATGTCTTCAGCTTCATGCCGATTGCCGAGAATACGGAAACAGATTTGGAAAACCTTGTCCTTGTATAACTCGACGATTTCACTGAAGGCATTTTGGTCGCCTTTGATGACCTGTTTGATCCTTTTATTTATGATTGCATCCATTTAGTTTATACCTCCGCTCTATGCGGCTATACTTATATACGTATGTATAGCGAAAAGGTTTCAAAAAATCATTCTAATTTATCCTAACAAATTTTTTACAAATAATGTTTATAAATTTAAAAAAGAGGGAATAAAGTATTTAAAATTTATTAGAAAATAAAAATAATTGACCATTTTATGTTGATTGGAGCGAAAAGTGCTGCACACCGAGGGATGAGAAAACTCACCGCCCGACCTTCGGAAAACAGGGATCCTGCTGCGAGAATCAACCTTACTCAGCCTTTGATTAATAGCAACAAACTATAAAAGAAGAGCCTTTGGTTCAATTATATTGTTAGGCTTCATGTGATTAGATCATCCTTGCTGCAAAAGCATCCCAAAAATCTGCCGAAAGAAATGAGGAATGACGATGGAGGTAAATATCACAGAATTATTGAAGGAAATTGAGGAAAACAGGAAAAAGATGGTCCAACTTGCCCTAAAGTCTTCTTTTGCAGATGATCAGGTTGTTCAAATTAGCTGGAAATTAGACAGCCTCTTAAACCGTTATGAAGAAATGGCCCAAAAGATATAAGCAGCAGCTTCATTTGAAGCTGCTGCTTTTTTTACGATCATACCATTATAATAATTTTTCTCCGAACAACGAACCCATTAAAGCTACTGCAACAGATGCCGTTTTATTCTTTTCATCCAAAATAGGATTTACTTCAACAAACTCCGCAGAAGTAATGACTCCTGCCTCTGCCAGCATTTCCATCGCCAAATGGCTCTCACGATAGCTGATTCCGCCAATGACAGGCGTGCCCACTCCTGGAGCATCATTAGGATCCAGCCCGTCAAGGTCCAGCGATAAATGAACCCCGTCCACCTGTCTATCCTTCAAATAAGCCATTGCTTCTTCCATCACTTTTGTCATTCCTAGGCGATCGATTTCATGCATCGTATATACCTTGATGCCTTTTTCCTTAATCAAGACTCTCTCGCCTTCATCGAGTGAACGGGCACCGATGATGACGATATTTTCAGGCTTGACCTTCGGGGTGTATCCCCCGATGTTTGTAAGTGCCTCGTGTCCTATCCCAAGGCTTGCAGCCAACGGCATCCCGTGAATGTTGCCGGAAGGCGATGTATCTGCAGTATTCAAGTCCCCATGTGCATCATACCAAATTACCCCTAAATTATTGTAATGCTTTGACACACCAGCTAAAGTACCGAGTGCTATGCTATGGTCGCCACCGAAAATCAACGGGAATGAATCGCCATCAATAATATCATGAATTTTGGCTGCCAACCTTTCATTTCCGTCCGCAACCGCTTTCAAATTTCTCAAATTGGTATCAGGGTTATGTACTCTTTCCGCTTGATCAATTTCAATGTTTCCTTGATCATCAATATCATATCCCAGACTTTCCAACCGCTCTACCACCCCGGCATAACGAATGGCACTTGGCCCCATATCAACGCCTCTTCTCATTTGGCCTAAATCCATCGGTACACCTAAGATTGATATTTTCTTCTTCATGAGTCAATTCCTCCTTACCCGAATCTACTTATTATTGTATCCTTTCGGAAGCAAATGACTCAACTCGACAAGATTTTGTATATATATTCAATGCTCAGTTGGAAAAGCTGCGGGGCTTTGCCTAGGGGCGACAAGCATGAGCCCAGGAGGTAGACAGGTGAGGCGCCGCAGCGAAGCGAGGAGAGGTAAGGTGAATGTTCGATTAAGTTCGGCACGTCGTGTGCCAACATCGAACGACCTCACATCCTGTGAGGCCCCTCGGAAAGCGAGCATCCTGCAAGCGGAAATCAACCTTACAATACCTTTGATGAATAGCAGCAAACTTTACGAAAAAAGCGGATAACAAAAAAAGACCCTATATATAATAGGATCTCTTCTTTCTTCTATGATGAGCCATGAAGGACTCGAACCTTCGACCCTCTGATTAAAAGTCAGATGCTCTACCAACTGAGCTAATGGCTCTTGGCTGGGCTAGCTGGATTCGAACCAACGCATGTCGCAGTCAAAGTGCGATGCCTTACCGCTTGGCTATAGCCCAATGATGTTCAATTTGTTTTCAAACAAAAAGGACATTATGTAGGATGTCCGAATAACAGAAAGCTATTCAAAAATGGTGGAGGGGGACGGATTCGAACCGCCGAACCCTGAGGGAGCGGATTTACAGTCCGCCG
>NZ_RCVZ01000017.1 GCF_003668575.1 Falsibacillus albus
TGAGTATGATGCCCGAAAGCGGAGGAAAAAGGCGAGAGTGGTCATCAAAGGGGAAGTATGATGCCCGAAAGCGGGGGGAATTGGCGTGAATGGTCATCAAAGTGCCGATTCTGCGAATAAAGAGTATCGCAGACAATTTGAAAAAGCCCCCATGACCCCTGCACAATGAAGGGATCATGGGGGCTAAGCGATGAATTAGTCCCGCGTCGCTTTAGTCCACGAAAAATACGAACTGTCGGGTTCCGACTATTTTGTTACTTCGCCAAGAACACCAGCTGATATAAGAAGAGGACTGCGAAAATGTAAACAAACGGGTGAACTTCTTTTCCTTTGCGCTTAGCAAGTTTCATGATCGGATAGGAGATGAAACCCAATGCAATTCCGTTTGCAATGCTGGATGTAAGCGGCATGCTGACAATGACGAGGAATGCCGGGAAGGCTTCGTCAAAGTCCTGCCAATTGATTTCGGAAATGTTCTTGATCATGAAGCTGCCGACGATGATCAAGCTTGGGGCAGTAATGGCGGTTACTTCCGACACCGAACTGACAAGCGGGCTGAAAAATGCTGTGATCAAAAACAATGCAGCGACGAAGACTCCGGTCAAGCCGGTTTTTCCACCTGCACCGACGCCAGCTGAAGATTCGACGGTAGCGGCCGTCGGGCTTGTCCCGAACATGGCGCCGACTGCGGTTCCGATTGAATCGGCAAAGAATGCACTGCCGCCGCGTTCGAGCTTCCCATTTTTCAATAATCCTGCCTGCTTCACGATCCCCAGCAGCGCGCCGGTCGTATCGAACAGCATGACAAGAAGGATGGAAAATATGACGCTGTATAGTCCATAGTGAATCACGTCGCCAATCGAATCAATCGGGTTATAGACAAGGACGCCTTCAGGCAAATGTGGGACAGATGTGATTCCTTTATCAAAGTGAAGCTGTCCCGTGAAGTACGCAATGACCCCGGTCAAAATCATCCCGATGAACAAGGCTCCTTGTATATTCAGGGACATCAATGTGATTGTGATCACGATCCCAATCAGTGTCAACGCCACTTTCGGTGAAGAAAAGTCGCCGAGTGTGACGAGATTGGTCGGGTGATCGGCCACGATTCCGGACAAGCGCAAGCCGATGAAGGAAATGAACAACCCGATCCCCGCCGCGATGGCATGCTTTAAATTATCGGGGATGGCTTCGATCAATTTCGTCCGCAGTGATGTGAGAGATAAAATTAAAAAGATGATGCCCGTAATGAACACTGCAGAAAATCCTACTGCATAGGAGATATTCCCATTTCCGATGACGGAATAAGCAAAATAGGCATTCAATCCCATCGATGGTCCGATGATGATCGGGTAGTTGGCGAAAAAGGCCATGCAGAGTGTGCCGACTAAAATGGCAATGATCGTCGCGGTGAAGCCCTGCTCAAAAGGGACACCGGCATCGGATAAAATCATCGGGTTCACCACGATGATATAGGCCAGCGTTAAAAATGTTGTGACCCCTGCAAGCAATTCCGTTTTTACATTGGTGTTTCGTTCCTGCAATTTAAACAATGATGCCACTCCTTATCGATTTAGCCGTTTATCCATGGAAAAAAGCCTTCCCCGAAAATACTCCCAAGCGAAAAAACTACGAGAACCGGAGAAGGCTGAATGAGTGAAAAATCATTTTCTCGTAGTCAAACTATTCACGGTAGTTTGGTAGAAACTTTTGGACCATATCTCCAAGGATATACGAGCTATTTATAATTCATTAGAATGCTTCAAATTGTATTCCTCTGAAGAAGTGCTGTCAATCGTTCAAGGAAATGTAAAATAATTCAATCAATTTCGACCAGTCTTCACCTACTCAATTTTTTTCAACGGCTTCTTTGCTGGGCCTTCGACGACTTCACCTTCATAGGAAAAACGGGACCCATGGCATGGGCAGTCCCAGGTCCGGTCGCCCTTGTTCCACTCGCATTCGCAGCCAAGATGTGTGCAGGTGGTATCAACAAGGTGAATGACGCCATCTTGATCGCGGTATCCCCCTGTGCGCTTTCCGTTGTGGAAGACGACGCCTCCCTCATCTTTTTTCAGGTCCTCGGCTGATTGTTGCACCATTTCCAATTTGCCTTTCAATAGATGGGCAGCGACGTCGGCATTTTGCATGACAAAATGCTTGATGCTAGGGTCCGCTGAAAATCTCGATGGATTGAAGACATCGGCATATGGGTGGGGTTTCCCTGCGATGACGTCCTTGAATAAAAGAGCTGCCGCAGTGCCGTTCGTCATCCCCCATTTCCTGAACCCGGTTGCGACGAGGACATTCGATTTGTTCCCCGTAACCGGCCCGATGTATGGCACTTTATCCAATGTGATCAAGTCCTGGGCAGACCATCTGGCGGCATATTCTCGAATCCCAAATGTCCGATCTCCAAAGTCAGCCAGCGCTGCGTAATGATCAGATGTATCCCTTCCTTGTCCTGTTTTGTGGCTTTCCCCGCCGATGAGCACCCAATCTTCGCCTCTCCATGAAGCGGACCTGACGGATCGTTTTGGATCATCCACGCTTAAGTACATGCCTCCGGGAAAAGCTTTTTGGGGTTTAACGGCAATCAAGTAAGACCGTTCTGCATACATCCTTGCAAAATAAAATCCTTTTCCATCAAAGAATGGGAAGTGGGAGCAGGCAGCTACTTTATCGCAGGAAATTTTGCAGCCGTTTTGAAATATGACTTCCATCCTTTTCGATTCCTGTACATCGACGGCAACGCTTTGTTCATAGACGGTTCCGCCCATATCGATGAATGCCTGAAGGAGGGCAGCTAAATATTTCACTGGGTGGAATTTCGCTTGTTCTGGAAGGGATATGGCCGACTTGACCGGGACATCGATTGAAAGCCTTTCGACCAGATCGCCTTTGATCCCAAGTTTTTCATAGGCTTCAAGCTCTTTCTGCAGGTTTCTTAAAGATGAATCAGCTGTCGCATACAAATAAGATGTCTGCTTTTTGAAATCACAATCGATATTCAAATCATTGACGGCTTTCTCGATGAACTCCATCCCCGCTTTATTCGCTAAAAAGTACTGTTTGGCTTTTTCTTGGCCAAAGTGTTGGATGAGCTCATTGTAAATGAGATCGTGCCCGACCGTGATCTTGGCTGTCGTATGGCCTGTCGTGCCGTTAAGCACCCGATCTGCCTCAGCCAGTATCACCTTCCTGCCATCCTTGGCCAAAAGATAGGCGGTCGTCACACCTGTTATGCCTGCACCGATGACGACAACGTCTGCTTCCATGTTTTCAGAAATAGGTGGGAAAGATGCAAGTGCTGCACCTTCTCTCCAAATCGGTTCCGGTTCCTGTGGGATTTTCCAATCATTCGACATTTATGGCCCTCCTATAAACAATAGTCAGTTTTAATTTGGCCAATCCCAGAGGAATTTATTGATAAGTATTGTTCGAAGCTATCATAAGGGTCATTTGAGCGGAAGGGTGGCCGGCGGATATCAGCGAAAATGACAATATATGTGCGAAATTTTGATTTTATCTGCGAAATCGGACAATATATCAGCGAAAATGACAAAATATCGATTATTCTACACTATTCGACGAATTTCGCCACTGTTCCACTGTTCCGCCATCCCGCCGTCTTCCGCAGCATGGAATACACAAAAAAACAGGACTGTCCCAAATGAATCCGGTCAGTCCTGCATGTTGATGAAGCTTGACTAAGGTCTTCTTCGTCCAGTCACAAGGTTGAAGATGAAAACGATTAACGCGATGACTAAGAGAAGGTGAATAAGACCTCCACCGACGTGAAGAGTAAATCCAAGCAACCATAAAATTATTAGTACAATAATGATTGTCCAAAGCATGAGCGTGACCTCCTTTTAATCTGATGTGGTTTATATCCCCTGCTTCAAAGGCTTTTAAACCTTTTATATTTTTTATCTTTTCCATGCAGCCGTGTTTCATGTATAAAAAAACAAAAAATATTGATTCCAGGCTGGACAGAAAAGTTTCTGT
Source organism: Falsibacillus albus (assembly GCF_003668575.1). Classification (NCBI taxonomy): domain Bacteria; kingdom Bacillati; phylum Bacillota; class Bacilli; order Caryophanales; family Bacillaceae; genus Falsibacillus; species Falsibacillus albus. The sequence continues at coordinate 4,009 of NZ_RCVZ01000017.1, forward strand.
ACCGTTCTTTTACATTCCTTATTCACACAAATGCCCAGCAAATCATACATATAGGCAAGGAATAAAGTGGAAGAGGTTTGTATCAATGTCAATGAATGAATATCTAGCAGAGAATGTTAAACCATTCTTGCCCGATGGCGCATCCCTGTTTTGGAGCGATGAGGGGAAGAATGTTGAATATATCGTGCGTGGCGATTTGGATGATGACGGGGAAGAGGAAGTGGCAGCGGCTTATTTATTTCAAAATACACCGCATCTGATGATTTTGAAAAAGGTGAATGATGCCTGGACCAGACTCCAGGATATTAAAGGTGAGGGATATTCGGTCTCTTTTTTGCAAAGCGCCAAACTTACTGAGGCCGGCGGGAATCAGCTGCTTGTCGGCTGGCAGCAGGGATCGATGTGGTCGCAGCTTGCCATACTCGAATGGACTGGCCGGGCGTTTGAAGATAAAGTCAAAAATGAAATTGTCTACAGCAAGATAGAAGTAGGGGATATGCCTGGCGAAGAGGGCGGGGACGGGCAAGATGAAATGGCCCTCTGGCTACATGATACCGGTAAAGCCTACAGGATCGAGGTATATCGTTGGAGGAAAAGCAGGGTTATCCCTGCCTATGATGTATATCCATATTATTTCAAAAAAGTGGAAGCCTATTATCAAAAGCTGGTAAGGTCTGAGCCGCTATCATCATTCTATTGGTACTATCTCGCTGAAGCGCAATGGAATTCACAGCGGTATTTGGAGGCGCTGCAGTCCATTTGTGCCGCCTTGCATCTGAAAAATCCATATCCATCTGAAGGGAAATTGCTGCAGATCAAAAAAGAAATCGAACAAGCGATCCAAGTAAGGACGGACGGCCTCTATCCAGTGCCTGTCAAAAGGGTGGATGGGACAAAATGGGGCTATATTGATGAGCAAGGTATCATGATGCTTGAGCCTCGGTATGAGCGGGCATACGCGTTTCAAAAGAACGATCGAGCTCTTATAGAGATGGATGATCACTTCGGGGTGATCGACAGGGAAGGAAGCTATATTGTCGATCCCGTTTATACGGCCATTACGGAGTTTTCAGAAAATCGGGCAGCCATAGTGGATAGGGACGGTTTCCAGATGATCGATGAAAATGGGACCATTCTTACGAAACGGCATTATGAGTATATCGGAATCATGAAAAATGGGCGTGCTTTAGCAGGAGGACAGCAGGGTGGAACGACGCTTTATGGATATTTGAATCGATCAGGAAAGGAAGCGATTGCCCTGAAGTTTCTCTCAGGAACCGATTTTCATGAAGGTGTGGCCGTCGTCAAGCTGAAGGAAGATTTATTTGCGCTTATTAATGTCAATGGCGAATGGCTGAAAACCTATCCCTATCATCAAGTTTTAAGTGAACATGAGGACCGGTTAGCCTTTCAAAAAAAGGAACATGGGCTGTATGGCTTCATCGACCGAGAAAATAATGTCGTCATCATCCCCAAATTTACAGGTGCCCAGCCTTTTGAAAATGATCGTGCGATTGTAGCCGATGATGATCGATACGGCCTCATCGATCGCGAGGGGGACTATATCATTCCGCCTGCTTACTCAGATATTCAAAGTCTTGGGGAAAATCGGGCCGCCGTCGGTCATTTGAAAGATAAGCAGCATCCTTTTATCGGGTCTCACTTTGCCCTTGCCGACCATGAAGGGAATATCCTGACAACGTTCTCGTTCGAAAGTATTTTACCGTATCACAATGGATTGGCATCAGCACAGGATGAGAATCAGACTTTTTTTATCGATTTGGCCGGGAAAAAGGTTGAGTATCTGCCGGTGCTGGATGGAGCTGGGACATTGACGATTGATGGAAAGCTGATTAAAGCAGATGTCGATCAACGCATATCCTATTACGATTTCAATGGGAAAAGGGTATGGAGACAAAATACCATCATCCCGCTCAATGACCAATACCGCATCATCGAAAAAAAATTCAAACCGAATCGTAACTACCTCGTTTATTATCCGAAACTCGAAGGGATCCAGCCTTTCTCGAAGCAAAAAGAAATCAATCTTTATTTGGAAAAAGCCTCGAAAGTAAAAAAAGTACCGAAAGATAAGCAGCTCGACTATGATTATGAAGGTGACTTCTCTGTCCGCTTTATTAAAAAGGAGCTGCTTGTTCTTGAATTGAATGGGTATGAATATTATTTCGGAGCGGCACATGGAATGCCGATTAAGGACAATATCCATATAGATCTACAAACCGGCGAGAGATATGCTTTAAAGGATCTTTTTAAAATGGATGCAGATCACCTGAAGGTACTGACTGAGATCATAACGAGGCAGATCCGACACGATCCGCAATATGATTATGTGTTTCCGGAAAGCTTCAAAGGGGTCACGAACGAGCAGCCGTTCTATGTCGATGACAACAATCTTTATCTCTATTTTACTCCTTATGATATAGCCCCATATGCAGCAGGATTTCCGACCTTTAAGATTTCGTTCACTGAAATTGATGGGGTCATCGATCATGAAGGCGGTTTTTGGCGATCGTTTCATTGACTGATTCTGTGCGAGTGATTGCAAATCGCTCAATAAACTGCGTCGAGTGCAAAGGGTTCGAGCAATCCGCAAAAAATCCGAATTGCACGCAATACTTTCGAGATGAGCGCAATAAAACAACCGTACTCTTATGCAAAAATCCCAATCAGAATGCAACGATAAAATTAGAAATGGCAGCCTTTCCAACTGCCGGGTGTTCCCGGCAGTTTTTTCGTGTTCATTCAAAAGTCTTAGTTCCTCTTCCTGCTAAAATCGTATGGTTTTATCACTCCATGATTCGATTTCCCTGCTTCGATCTCTTCGTACAATAAAAGTAAGAAAAAACGAGAGATTGAAAGGAGAAGGGAATATGAAATTCACGAATAAAGTGGTTATGATCACCGGAGCATCGAAAGGACTTGGGCGTGCGCTGACGTTGGCATTTGCGGAAAGAGGAGCGCAATTGGCGATCTGTGCTAGGAATGAATCCACACTCAAAAAAATCAAGAAAGAGGCAGAGGGATTGGGAGCAACGGTATTGGCCATCCCGGCGGACGTGTCTAATCCCGAGGATGTAGAAAGATTTGTGTCCATCACTGAAGCGGAGTATGGAAGGGTGGATGTCCTGATCAACAATGCATCGGTATTCGGTCCTGGTCCGACACTACTAAATGACTATCCGAATGAGGACTTTATCAATGTAATCCAAGTAAATGTCTTCAACCCATTCATCATGACAAAACGAGTCCTTCCAGGCATGCTGGCGAGAAATGAAGGATCGATCATCAATGTCACATCAGAAGCTGGGAAGACAGGGTTTGCAGAGTGGGGAGCTTATGGCATTTCGAAATTCGCGGTGGAAGGGCTGACCCAGACTTGGGCGGATGAAACGGAAGACAGCGGAATCCGGATCAATATGGTCGATCCGGGTGAAATGGATACCGATATGCATGACCGAGCAGTCCCTGACTGTGACTATCCGCTTGCCAATCCGTCGGAAGTGGTGGATGTATTTCTATATTTGGCTTCAGATGCATCAACGGATGTCACGGGAAAAAGATTTGAAGCCCAAGCCTTTTCCTTGGAAGGAGCGGAGGAATGATGAACGCAACGCCGCAAAAAAGTTTCCAGGTGCCGGACTATTTAAACGCATCCGTCCCGGCTGAATATAGAGGATTGACAAGAGACAGCGTCAATCTTATGGTCATCGACTCTGCCAGCGGGCAATCCTATCATCGCCGTTTTGATGAAATCGGGAAATTTTTAATGCCGGGTGATCTATTGGTCTTGAACAAGAGCAGAACCATTCCTGCCGTCATCATCGGGGAACAGGATGGAAAAAAAGTCGAGGTACGGTTATCACATGCTCATTCCGGGAACCAATGGGAGGCGCTGATCGCGTCCAATGACTTCGATCAGCAAAAAGAGATTTCGTTTCCCGATGGCGTTAACGCGAAGGTGATAGGAACTGGAAGTGAAATGCCGCTCGTTATCCTGGCGTTTTCAGTCGGTGGAGCAGAGCTTTTCAATTTCTTTTATCTGCACGGAAATCCGATCAGATATGAATATATTCACACTGACTGGCCGCTCGATGCCTATCAGACTGTCTATGCATCGGCACCGGGGTCGGTGGAAATGGCATCTGCCGGAAGGGCGTTTACATGGAGGCTGCTTCAGGAGCTGAGGCAAAAGGGCGTAAAGCTTGGATTCATCCAATTGCATGCAGGGCTGAGCTACTATGGGAATGACCAATGGCCAAACCCATCCAATCACCCGGAAGCATTCGAGATCCCTGAACAGACGGCCAGCCATATTAATGAAGCAAAAAGAAATGGCCACAGGGTGATAGCTGTCGGAACAACCGTCGTCAGGACATTGGAGAGTGCGGCGACTGAAAAAGGCATGGTGAAAGCCGCGAAAGGGATCACCAATATGTATATTACGAAGGACACCGAACTTCAAATCGCCGATGGTCTTTTAACGGGCTTCCATGAACCTGAAGCAAGCCACATGGATATGCTGACGGCATTTTTACAGGAGGGCACCTTGTTGAAATCATACCAGGAAGCCATCGATCACGGCTATTTATGGCATGAATTCGGGGATATGAATTTGATCCTGCCAATGGGAGGTGTATTGGCTTGAAGTGGCACCATTGCGGAATTCAAGCAGCCGACCTGCGAAATGCCATATCCTTTTATGAACAACTTTTTGGATTTACAGTCGAAGCGCGGCTATCACTGGTGGATGAGGAAATTGCTTTTTTGAAAAGGGACGGCATAACGATTGAGCTTGTCCAAGGGGAAGTAGGTCCGGCTAAAGCGGGAAGCCTCCATATGGCATGGCAGGTGGATCATTTGGATAAATGGATGAAGAGTCTGGGACAAATGAATGTACATCCTGCAGAAGGACCGTTCCATCTTGAAAATGGATGGAAGGTCGCCTTCTTTAAAGGATCGAATGACGAAGTGATCGAACTGATGGAAATCGGCTGAAATATTACATTGTTCACATTCGGAATCCGAGCAGCCTGAAGTGGAAATCAACAAGGCAGAAAGTTTTTAGGCAAAGCAATAACAGACAAAAATTCAGAAAAGATTGACTTATCTTTTTATTCTTTGTACGCTGAAAAAGGAAATGGCAAACAAGGGATAAAGAGAGGGGAATGAAGATGTACAACAAAAAGGATTCGTCTCTTTCAGATTATGAGAAATATATAAAAACGGAAGAGTTGTTAAGCCTGCAGAAAAACGAGGAAGAGCTTTGCTGCGAGGATGAATTGACGTTTCAAACAATCCATCAGATTGCAGAGCTGCATTTTAAATTGATTATCCAATATATCCATCGGACCGATGCCCACTTGAAAAATGGAGAAGTGACCATGGCCGCCGATCAGCTTCGCCGGATCAACCTTCATGTCAAGCAGCTTCCCGATGTGTTCAACATGGTAAAGGTCATCAGTCCTCGCGACTATCATACAATCAGGCTGGCCCTTGGGAGAGGAAGCGGACAAGACTCACCTGGATTCAATCGCATTTTGGAATTGGGTCCGATTTTATGGAAGCCCTTTCAAGATATTTTGTCAAAGCGTTCGCTTTCGGTCCTTGAGCTGCATCAGCAATTTAACCAACAGCACGAACTGTTTGATTTGATGCAGGAACTCATTCAATTCGATGAAGGATTTCAATCGTTCAGGCATCACCATATTCAGATTGTCAAACGGATGATTGGCTTTGAGACGAAGAGCTTAAAAGGGATTCCTGCCAAAGCGCTGGAAAGAGGAGCGAAATTCGAGTTTTACCCAGAGCTGTGGAAGGCGATTTCCGAGTTGACGGATTTGACCGGATCCAGCTACAATCCCCAGCCGCTGCAGGATTGATTTTAAAAAATCAGAATGGGCCGCCCCCTTGAGTGCCAGGCACTCAAGGGGGCGGCCCTGATTTGTTACGATTAGAAAACTTTCGTTGTCCAGTTTTCGCAATTCCATACTTCCGTTGCCACGTCTTGATAAAATTCAGGCTCATGGCTGATGAGGAGGATGCTGCCTTTATATGCCTGCAAGGCGCGCTTCAGTTCTTCCTTTGCATCCACATCCAAGTGGTTCGTGGGCTCATCCAGGACGAGTAGGTTTGTTTCTTTGTTGATTAATTTACAAAGTCTGACCTTCGCCTTTTCTCCACCGCTCAGCACTTCCACCTTGCTTTCAATATGCTTGGTGGTCAGTCCGCATTTTGCAAGGGCTGCCCGCACTTCATATTGTGTAAAGGAAGGAAACTCGCTCCAAACCTCTTCGATGCAGGTGTTGTAATTGGAGCCTTTTACTTCCTGTTCGAAATAGCCTGTAAAAAGATTATCCCCAAGTTCAACGGAACCGCTCATTGGTTTGATTTCACCAAGGATGCTCTTTAATAGCGTGGTCTTCCCGATTCCGTTGGCACCGACAAGCGCAAGCTTCTGGCCCCGCTCCATCCGAAGGTTCAACGGCTTCGATAATGGTTCATTATAGCCGATCACCAAATCCTTCGTTTCGAAGATAAGCTTGGATGACGTGCGTGCGTGCTTGAAGCGGAATTCCGGCTTCGGCTTCTCGGCAGCCAGCTCGATCATATCCATCTTATCAAGCTTCTTCTGGCGTGACATTGCCATATTCCTGGTGGACACACGTGCTTTGTTGCGTGCGACGAAATCCTTCAGGTCGGCAATTTCCTGCTGCTGCTTTTTATAGGCCGATTCAAGCTGCTGCTTTTTGATTTCATAAACCTTCATGAAATCATCATAATCTCCGACATAGCGGTTCAATTCTTGATTTTCCATATGGTAGATCAAGTTGATGACACTATTCAAGAATGGGATATCATGCGAAATCAAGATGAAGGCATTCTCGTATTCCTGCAGATAGCGCTTCAGCCATTCGATATGCTGTTCGTCCAAGTAGTTTGTCGGTTCATCCAGCAGGAGGATTTCGGGCTTCTCCAAAAGGAGCTTTGCCAGCAATACTTTTGTCCGCTGACCGCCGCTCAAGTCTTGGACGTCACGATCGAGGCCGATTTCATCCAATCCAAGCCCGCGCGCGATTTCTTCAACTTTTGCATCGATGATATAAAAGTCATTATTGGTTAAAATATCCTGAAGCGTGCCGGACTCTTCCATGAGTGCTTCCAATTCCTCCGGGGAAGCATCCCCCATCTTGCCAAAAATATCGTTCATTTCCTGCTCAAGGTCGAACAAATATTGAAATGCCCCTTTCAGCACATCGCGAATCGACAATCCCCTTTCAAGGACAGTGTGCTGATCCAAATATCCGACCCGGACTTTTTTTGACCATTCCACTTTCCCTTCATCCGGTTCAAGCTGGCCTGTGATAATGTTCATGAACGTCGATTTTCCTTCACCATTGGCTCCGATCAGGCCAATATGCTCCCCTTTTAATAGACGAAAGGAGACGTCATTAAAAATGGCACGGTCGCCAAAACCGTGGCTTAAATTTTTCACTGTTAAAATACTCATTGCTTTGCACCTTTTTCTATGATTTTTGGCATGAAGCCAATAGGATTTTTGGTTGATGAAGCCATGCTTGGCTCCGCTTTTCTATCCTGATTATATCTGACTTCTTGTTGTGTGGAAAGGTGATTGTAGGGTTATTTTTCAATGAGTACGGCCCTGACAGGACAGCCATCGCCTTCGACCAACGACAGCGGCAGGGCGATCAATTGATAGGTTCCAATATTTACATGATCAAGGACGATGCCCTCAAGGATCTGGATGTTGTGATACTGCAGTGCATGGTGTGCAGGCAATTCTTTGCTGTCCAACGGATCGACGGAAGGAACCTCTACGCCGATCAAGTCGATCCCGCTTGAAACAAGATATGGTGCGATGTCTTCCCGCAGATGGGGAATTTCAGGAGGGAATGCACGGCGATCGGTCCAGGCACCTGTTTTGAGAAGAAGCTTAGTGGCACCTGATAAATCCAGATGTTCCAGGTCGGAGCGGCCAATGCTGCCCAATCCTGATACATCCACTACGAGCGCAGTCCCGATGAAACGCTCAAGCGGCAGGTCTGCAACCCGTTTTCCGTCCTCTTCAAAGTGGAAGGGGGCATCGATGTGCGTTCCGGTATGTGTGCTCATCCGGACCTGTCCCACATTCACAGACCCCGAATCTTCCATTTTCCAGCCCAATTGAAACTGAAAAGGGGTGTCGCCTGGCCAAACGGGTATCTCATTATGAAGCTTTTGGGATATATCAATGATTTTCATCTTATTCTTCCTTCCATTGTGTCATTAGGCAACGACATCTCGTTTGTTTTCATATTTTAAATACACTTCCTGCTCCATGATTTCTTTCAGGATTTGAACCGTTCTCCATATATCCTGATAAGAAGAATAAAAGGCGATCGGAGCAAGGCGGATCATATTAGGCGCCCGGAAGTCGGGTATCACGTGACGGTCTTTCAGCGCTTTGCAAATTCTTGCGGCTTCCTTGTGTTGAAGGCAGATGTGGCCGCCCCTTTTGGAATCGTTTGAAGGATTGACCATCTCAAAGTCATGTCCATTCAGTTCGTATTTAATCAATTCCATCATAAATCTTGTCTGTTTCAATGATTTTTGGCGTAGATTCTCGATGCCCGCTTCTTCGAATAATTCAAGCGAACCAAGCAGCGGGGCACAGCTTAATACATGAGGAGTGCCGATTTGAAAGGCCCCTGCATCATGGGAATGGTCAAGTGTATGCTCCATGTCGAATTGCTTGTCCTTTTTCGAGCTGAACCACCCTGCAAGACCGGGAGCTTTTCCTAGGTGTGACTCATGGACATAGAGCCCGCCGACTCCGCCAGGGCCGCTGTTCAAATATTTATAATTGCACCAAACGGCGAAGTCGACGTTCCATTCGTGGAGGGAGTGCGGAATCGCCCCGATGGAGTGGGCAAGGTCGAATCCGATGAAGATCCCCCGTTTATGAGCTTCTTTTGTCAGAAGCTTCATATCAAGCAGCTGTCCGCTTCGATACATAACAGAAGGAAGGAGAATCAAGGAAATATCGTCTGTCATGGCGCCGATGATGTCCTGTTCATCAATTGTCAATCCATCCCTGCTTTGCACCTGGATGAGATGCTCTTCAGGTGAAAGCCCTTTTAGAGTCAGCTGGCTTTTCAAGGCGTATATATCAGAAGGGAATGTCAATTCATCGGCCAAAATTTTGTTTCTTGATTTCGAAGGCTTAAAAAAGGTGGATACCATCTGGTGAATGTTCGTTGTGATGGAACCGGTTACAATCACTTCCTCTTTTTTTGCTCCGATGAGCGGTGCTGACTTTTCCCCGAGGGATTCGGATAAATAAAACCACGGATGTTCTCCTTGGGTCCAGCCGTCAATCCCATAATCGCGCCAAGTATCCATGGCCTTCATCAAGGAAGTCTCTGCCCTCTTGGAGAGCAGGCCGAGCGAATTTCCATCCATATAATATTGGCCGCTTTTTACATAAAACTCTTGTTTGAATTTTTTTAAAGGATCAGAGGAATCGAGTTCTTTCGCATACTCCTCGGATAAACGATAATTTTCACTTTTCATCTTTCAATCTCCTTTGAAAATAGTTGCTTAATTACAACAATAAACTATATTATTTGAATAGTAAAACTATTGCGAAGCAGGTGTGATGAATGGAGAAAAATTCAAAAATCAGAGCGGGAATGATCGGGTTGGGTGCGATTGGCGTAAGGATGCTGGAAAAGTTCAGCAGCCATGAGAATATCGAGCTCACCGCAGTTTGTGAACCGAATCAAGAAAAGGTCGATGCATGTCGGAACAAATTGCCGAACGCTTCTTTTTATACAGATTACAGGGACATGCTGAAAGATGAACTCGACTTGGTTTATATCGGCGCGCCGCCGAAATTCCATCATGATATGGCGGTGGAGGCACTGAAGCGGGGCATGCATGTGATTTGCGAGAAGCCGTTGGCCAATTCATTAATGGAAGCGGAAGGCATGGCTTTAGCCTCTGATGGGGCAGGGGTGACTGCAGCGATGAACTTTCCACTCATGTACAACAAGGCTGTCAGCGTTTTGGAGGAAAAGCTGGCGAAGAATGAAATCGGTGCTGTCAAAAGAGCGGAGGTCAAGATCCATCATGCTGTATGGCCGCGCCCGTGGCAGCAAAATGCCTGGATCGGTGGAAGGGAGCAGGGAGGATTCATCCGTGAAATCACTCCGCATTATATCCAGCTCATCCACCATTTATTTGGCTCAATAAAGGATGTCCAATCTTTTGTTGAGTACCCGGAAGATGAATCACTTTGTGAAACAGGCATCATTGCCCAAATGAAGCTCGAAGACGGAACTTCCATCCTGGTCGATGGCCTGAGTGGAATCGGGGAGGATGATCATGTCCGATTCAAATTATATGGAGAGCACGGAACGCTTTCGCTAGTCAATTGGAGCAGGCTTGAACAGGGAACCATCAACCAGGAGACGGAAGAAGTGCTGCTTGATGATTCTTCGATTCCAACTAGAGAGCTGCTCTCAGAGGTGGCAGCAGCCATTCAGGGCAAGAAAAGCCGCATCGTGGATTTCAAAGCGGGCCTTGAAGTCCAAACCATCCTCGAACAGCTGCTTCAGCCCGCCGCACAGGTGCCAGGCACCAAGGTGCAGAGCTGAGAGTTGAAGGAGGTGCAGAGGGATGAAGACGAATGCTGTAAGGATTTTGGACGCTAAAAAAGTAGATTATGAATTGATCACTTATGAGATCGGCGACGGCAAAATCGATGGAATATCCGTTGCTGAGAAGATCGGCCGGTCACCGGAATCGGTGTACAAAACACTCGTCACGGCAGGGGCAAGCAGACAGAACTATGTTTTTCTCGTCCCGGTGCATGAGGAGCTGGATCCGAAAAAAGCCGCCAAAGCGGTCGGAGAAAAAAAGGTCGAGTTGATCCCTGTAAAAGAGATCCAGAAGTTGACGGGGTATGTAAAAGGCGGATGCTCCCCAGTCGGGATGAAAAAGGCCTTTCCTACGTTTTTAGATTCTGGTGTAAAAGGGTTGCAAAAGGTGGTCGTCAGCGCCGGGAAAATCGGACTGCAAATGGAGCTGAACCCGGAAGATTTAATGGAGGCAATCGGAGCAAAGGTTGAGGATTTAAAAAAGTAGATTGAAATTTTTGGCGGGAGATATTCATGAAGTCATTATATTACGCAAACATTGTGGAGGAAGCATGTGCTCGATTTCACGCTTCTTTTTCTTCTTACAAAAAATTATCGAGTGGATATCAGAATGAAGTGTTTGAATATGAAGCAGAAGGGAGTCAGTTCATTTTACGTTTTTCCGCCCCACAAAGACGCAAGATGGAAATGCTGGAATCAGAATTGAGGTTTATTCGGTTTTTAAAAGAAAACGGCGTCGGTGTGTCGGTGCCCATACGATCGAAAGACGATGCCTTCATTGAAAAGATAAATGTCGATGGAATCGATCGGTATGCTTCCGTATTTCAGAAAGCCCCTGGGTATCCCATCGAAGTCAATGACCCGAAAGAATGGAATGATGTGTTTTTTGAAAAATGGGGTGCCTTGTTGGGGAAAATGCATAAATTGTCGAAAACATATAATATAGAAGAAACTCGACAAAAGTGGAGAAGCCAACAAGGGGATATCCTGAATATCGGCCAGTATCTCCCGGCAGATCTCCAAGATAAATACAAAAATATCATGGCAGCCATTCAACAACTTCCTATCAATGAAAATTTGTATGGGCTAATTCATAATGACTTTCACCAAGGGAATATGTTTGTCGATAAGGGTCGAATAACATTATTCGACTTTGACGACTGTGCCTACAATTGGTTTGCCAATGATATGGCTGTGGCGTTTTACCACGCCTATTGGCAATCCACTTCCTTTCACCCGGAACACACGGATTTTAAAAGGAAGTTCTTCGTATCGTTTTTGAAAGGGTATGAGCGTTTCGAAAAAGTGGACATTGAACTGCTGAATCAAGTCCCGGTTTTTCTAAAATTGAGGGAAGTCTTCCTTTATGCGCTGTTTTCCAAGCATTGGAACTGCAAAGAACTTCAAGGATGGCAAAAAGAAACGATGATTCAATTACGGCATTCGATTAAGAACGACATTCCGTATGCTGGTATAACAAATTTTTTGGAATTACGCTAAAAATGCCTGAAATTAACGAAATTAAATAGGTCTTTATTTCGGAAAATTATGACAAATGTAGCATATTTGTTCAAAATCCCCTTTGATATATTGAAATTGAATGATATATCTGAGGGGGAGATGCGTGTTGAAATCGGTCAAAAAATGGTTGATGATGATGGCAGCCATGATTCTGCTCATGTCGACAGCCTTACCGCTGACGGCTAATGCGGAAGAAGGGGTAACGTACAAAAAAAGGGAACTCCGGGCGGTGTGGATTGCCACGGTTGCCAATATCGATTGGCCATCCAAAAAAGGGCTGACTGCCGAGGAACAGAAACAAGAGTTCATTAAACTGCTGGATGATGTGAAAAGCATGGGGATGAATGCAGTAGTCGTCCAGGTCAAGCCGACGGCGGATGCCTTTTATCCGTCAGAATATGGACCATGGTCCGAATACTTGACCGGAACACAGGGGAAAGATCCAGGGTATGATCCGCTTGCCTTCATGGTGGAAGAAGCGCACAAACGCAATCTGGAGTTCCATGCATGGTTCAACCCGTACCGGATTACAATGAACAGTACAGATATCAATACGCTGTCTGCAGATCATCCGGCCAGGAAGCATCCGGATTGGGTCGTACCGTATGGCAAACAATTGTATTATAATCCTGGAATTCCTGAAGCAAGAAAATTCATTGAAGACGGGATATTGGAGGTCGTCAGAAAATACGATATCGACGCCGTCCACATGGATGACTATTTTTATCCGTACAAAATCGCCGGACAGGAATTCCCCGATCAACCGACTTATGAGAAGTACGGAAAAGATCTGTTCGACAGCATCGATGATTGGCGCAGGGACAACGTCAACACGCTTGTACGGGAAATCAATCAATCGATTAAAGCGGTGAAGCCATACGTGAAGTTCGGTATCAGTCCATTCGGGGTATGGAGGAATATCGCTGATGATCCAACAGGCTCAAATACGACGGCGGGCCAAACGAATTATGATGATCTTTATGCGGATACAAGGACTTGGATCCAAAACGGATACGTCGACTACATCACTCCGCAAATTTATTGGAATATCGGATTCGAACCAGCTGCGTATGATGTCCTGCTGGATTGGTGGGTCAAGGAAACCATCGGCCACCCGGTCCATTTATATATTGGACAAGCTGCCTATAAAATTGACAATAATTTCGTGCCAGCATGGAGCGATCCTGAAGAATATGTCAGACAGATCAACCTTAACCATCAATACGACACCGTCAAGGGAAGCATACACTTCAGCCTCAAGGATTTGAACAGGAACCCTTTGGGGATCAAAGACCGTCTGACAAATGATGTTTACAAACATCCTGCATTGATACCGACGATGCCGTGGCTCGATCATACACCGCCGAAAAAGCCGAAATTAAGAAAAGTAGTGAAGAAGGAAAATGGCAATGAGCTTTCGATCGAAGACCATCAGTTAAACTCGGATACCGCGTATTATGCTGTTTACCGTTTTGATGGGAAGCATCGCGGCGACATCGGTAACGCGGAAAACCTACTTGATACAGTGAGGAAAACGGGTGGTTCACAGAAATATGTTGACGAATCGGCTGAAAAAGGCAAAACATATACGTATGTCATCACTGCATTGGACCGCCTTCATAATGAGAGCGGTTTCACAAGAAGTGTGACAATTAATTAAAAAAAATTCACAAAAAAAATGGCCAGCGCGGCCATTTTTTTTTGTGCGTAAAAAGCCCTGAATGATGGGGGTTAGCATACCCATATGGGAATTTTTAACTAATGTATTTTAACGATTTTTAAAAAAAATGGTTAAATTTACAGTTGAATGTTTTTCAAATAGTATTATTATAGTCTATATGATTTATGATTTACCTAAACAACATTTAAAATTTACAGAGGTTTAACATTGTTGGAAGTGGGTAGATTATAGGTGCAGCATCGTAAAGAGGTAATTCTTTGCGATGAAAGAGGAAAAGTAGTATAATTAAGTTTCGATTGTTTTTAGGTCCGAAAAAAATCACACCATGTTTGAACCAGATTTTACTATTTTTGTCATAAATTTTTGAAAAAATGTAACATGTACTCAACGAATTTTTTATACAATATTTACGTGTGATTTACATTTGAATATCTTTTTAATTTTTAAAGAGGTGAAACCAAATAATGAATACTCTAAAAGACAGAACAAGAGAGCTAATGAAACATAGACTCTCATTTTTCATTTTAGCTGTAGTAATGTTCTGGATAAAAACGTACACAGCATATCGAATCGAATTTCATTTAGGCATTGATAATAGTATTCAAAAATTTCTATTGTTCTTTAACCCGGCAAGTTCAGCAATCTTTTTCCTCGGATTTGCGCTCTTCTTTAAGGGCCGCCTGCAAAACATTGCATTAATCGTGATAAACTTCATTTTATCGTTTGTCCTATATGCAAACATTGCGTACTACCGCTTTTTCAATGACTTCATTACAATCCCGGTCCTTGAACAGGCAAAGAGCAACTCCGGAATGGGAGACAGTGCAATGGCGCTTATGTCACCATGGGATGTCTTCTATTTTGCGGATACGATCATCCTGATTTTGATGGTTGTGTTCAAAGCTGTTAAGCCAAAAGAAAAGCTTCAAGCACGTACTAAGATCTTAGTATTTGCAACAGCACTATTGGTTTTCTCCGTAAACCTTGGTTTGGCCGAGGCGGACCGCCCGCAGCTGTTGTCAAGAACATTTGACCGCAACTACTTGGTGAAATATTTAGGTGCATACAACTTTACGATTTATGATGCGGTTCAAAATGCACGTTCAACTGCTCAACGCGCACTTGCAGACAGTAATGATGTGGTAGAGGCTGAAAACTATATCAAAGCCAATCACACATCCCCGAATCCGAAGTATTTCGGAAAAGCTAAAGGAATGAACGTCATTTATGTTTCAATGGAATCATTGCAAAACTTCATGATTGACTACAAAGTGGATGGTAAAGAAGTCACGCCGTTCCTTAACTCTTTAGCACATGATAACCAAACGTTCTATTTCGATAATTTCTTCCATCAAACTGGCCAAGGTAAAACATCCGATGCCGAGTTCATGATGGAAAACTCATTGTTCCCGCTGCCGCAAGGGTCCGTATTTACAAACAAAGCACAAAATACGTACCAAGCAGCACCAGCGATCTTAAAATCTAAAGGCTATACATCAGCAGCGTTCCACGGCAACTACAAAACGTTCTGGAACCGCGACGAAATGTATAAATCTCTAGGATTTGACAAATTCTTTGACGCAACTTATTACGATATGAACGAACAAGATACATTGAACTATGGCTTGAAGGATAAACCATTCTTTAAGGAATCCATGCCATTGCTGAAAAGCTTGAAACAGCCGTTCTATACGAAGTTCATCAGCTTGTCGAACCACTTCCCATTCCCGATGGATGACGGTGATACCGACTTCCCTGCAGGGGACTATGGCGACAGTGTTGTAAACCACTACTTCCAAACGGCACATTACATGGATGAAGCATTGAAGCAGTTCTTTGATGACTTGAAGACTTCAGGCTTGTATGATAATACAGTCATTGTCCTTTACGGTGACCACTATGGTATTTCTGAAAACCATAATGCGGCAATGTCCAAAGTAATGGGTAAAGACATCACTCCTTATGAAAATGCTCAGCTGCAGCGTGTACCATTGTTCATTCACGTTCCTGGCGTGAAGGGCGGACAGATTCACAAGTATGGCGGAGAAGTCGATGTACGTCCGACACTTATGCATTTATTGGGAGTAGATACAAAAGATTATATGTCCCTTGGTTCAGATTTACTTTCTGACCAGCATCGCGACCTTGTACCGTTCCGTAACGGTGACTTTGCATCATCCAAATATACGCAAGTAAATGGTGCTTGCTATAGCAACCCTGATGGGGAAAAGGTCGATTCGAAAGAATGTAAGCCGCTTGACGACCAGGCGAAGAAAGAGCTTGAGACTTCCGATAGCATCGTATACGGAGACTTATTGCGCTTCTATACCCCGCCGAATTTCAAGCCGGTTAAACGAAGTGATTATGACTACACCAATCATAATCCAAAAAATAAACAATAATAATGAATCAACAAAAGCCGGAGTCATCTGACTCCGGCTTTTTTCTGCTTTTATTGAAATGGTCTGTACAGCATTATTTATTGAGGCGTTTGGTCTTGTGAAATAACGTTGGATCTTCAATAAATGTTGATTTCCGCGGAAGGATGCTCGCTTTCCGAGGGGCCTCACACGATGTGAGGTCATTCGATGTTGGCACACGAGGTGCCGATCTTAATCGAACATCCGCCCTATATCTCCTCGCTTCGCTGCGTGGTCTCACCTGTCTAGCTCCAGGGCTTAGGGGCTCGAGGTGTCGCCCCTGGGCAAAGCCCTGCAGCTTTTCCAACTTGCCCGCTGATCCCTCCGGAGTCTCGCACCTTCCGCTCCAATCAACTTAATAGAGAAAGATTGATAACTATCCATTTGTCCATTCAACTCTTTTTTCTAGTTATCCCTATATTTATTTCTCCAGGAAAAAGTCGGCAATCATGCTGCGCAGTTCGTCCAATTCACCATATGGATGAAAGTTGGCAAGCATCCCCTTGATGACCGGGATCCTAGGTTCATCCCGATTGATTTCATCCTCGAGAACGTCCATCGTCACCAGGATATTCTCTTTATCAGGATGATCGGCAACCCTCTCTTTATTTTCATTGATGGAGATCAATAAATCTCTCTTACTGACTTTGGATGGCTGAAACTTTTCTTTGATCAAGCTTTCCATCACATCGACAGATAAAATCGGCTCCTCCGTTTTTGAAACTAGCCCGCTCACAAGATCATCCAAGCGATGAAGAATATACTTGGATAGGTATTTTAAATCGAGTTCTGTCACCTCGAAAATGATCAGCTCCAAATAAGAGTGGAAGATGCCTTGGATCATGATGGTCAAGTCCCAAACATGAGGGGTGATTTGCTCGCCGTATATTTCAGCCAGCATTTTCTTATAATATCGATTGGATGTAAGCCGCATGTTTTTAATGAAATCCTCAATCGCCTCATTGAACGGGATTGCATGCTCGCGGACTTGCATGATGATGAATTCTTTATGCTGTCTGATTTCATCAAAATGGCAATAAATCTGCTTCATGAATTTTTCCCGGGGCTCCAAATCTTCATGGTCGATTTCATTCACCCGTTCTTGGATCCGAGTATAGTAGTATTCAAAGATTGCCAGCAGCAATGATTCTTTTGATTTGAAATACAAATAGAACGCGCCTTTTGAAATTCCGCATTCCGTGGCGATTTCTTGAATGGAAGTGGCCGTAAAACCTTTACTGGCGAATAATTTGATTCCTGTTTCGATAATCAGTCTTTCTTTTTCTTTTATCATAGGACCTCTCCTGTACAAGGATTCTTATTTTCTATTATGACCGATTGGTCACAAAAATCAAAGCGAAAATTGAACTTTTGTTAAATTTACATAGGAAAGTATTGACTAATAACCGACTGGTCAGTTATATTATGGGATGTTATGACTAGTCGGTCAAAGAGGATAAACATAGAAAAATACATAAAGGCAAAGGAGAGGTGAAATGAATAAAATCATCAATTTTTCATTGAAAAATAAATTTGCGGTTTGGCTGTTGACGATCATCGTCACAGTGGCAGGGCTCTATTCCGGGCTCAACATGAAGCTGGAGACAATCCCGAATATCACCACACCGATCATCACTGTACAAACCGTTTATCCAGGAGCGACACCGGCTGAGGTCGCAGATAAAGTATCCAAGCCGATTGAACAGCGATTGAAGGGGCTGAACGGTGTCAAGGTCGTCAGTTCGACTTCGTACCAGAATGTTTCGGCCATCCAGATTGAATACAGCTATGAAAAGAATATGGATGACGCAGAAAATGAAGCGAAGGAAGCCTTGACTTCAGTGGAATTCCCTGACGCTGTGCAGGATCCTAAAGTGTCCCGCCTAAGCTTCAATGCCTTCCCGATCATGGCGCTCAGCCTGTCCAACGACAAGGAGTCCCTTTCCAAGCTAACGAAAGAAGCAAAAGAGGACATTGTCCCTGCTTTCGAAGGGATCGACGGTGTATCATCCGTTCAAATTTCCGGACAGCAGGTGGAGGAAGCCCAGCTTGTGTTTAAAATGGACAAGCTCAAGCAGTTGGGGATGGACGAAGAAACAGTCAAGAACTTCATTAAAGGTTCCAACGTTTCTTATCCATTAGGGCTATTCACATTCAAGGATACGGAAAAATCCGTTGTGGTGGATGGGAAAGTCACTACGCTGGACGAATTAAAATCGATTGAAATCCCGGTTATTCCTTCATCATCAGCCGGAGGGATGGGGCAAGGTGCGAGCGGCATGCAGCAACCCGGCCAAACTGGAAGCATGCAGCAGCCGAAAGCAGGTGCCGGTTCTCAGCAAATGCCTTCCTCCACCAAAGGACAATCTTCAGCAGCAGCCGGAAACATGAAGATCCCTACCGTCAAACTGAAGGATATTGCAGATATTAAATTTGTTGGAAAAGCTGAATCCATTTCAAGAACAAATGGAAAAGAATCCATCGGAGTCCAGATCGTCAAGTCTTCCGATGCCAACACGGTGGACGTAGTAAATAAAGTAAAAGACCAAATCAAAGAATTGAAAAAGTCCCACGAAGGACTGGAAATCATCTCGACATTCGACCAAGGCAAGCCGATCGAAAAATCGGTCACCACGATGTTGAATAAAGCGATTTTCGGTGCGATATTTGCAGTCATCATCATTTTGTTGTTCCTGCGTGATATCAAAACGACGATCATTTCAATCATTTCGATTCCGCTTTCCCTGCTAATCGCAGTGTTATTGTTAAAGCAGATGGATATTACCCTGAATATCATGACATTAGGCGCGATGACTGTGGCGATCGGAAGGGTCATCGATGACTCGATCGTCGTCATCGAGAATATATACAGAAGGATGTCCCTAAAGGGAGAAACTTTAAAAGGTGGGACATTGATCCGAGAAGCGACGAAGGAAATGTTCAAACCGATCATGTCTTCGACGATTGTCACGATTGCCGTGTTCCTGCCGTTGGGACTTGTAAAAGGAATGATCGGGGAGCTATTCCTGCCATTTGCCCTGACGATTGTCTTCTCCTTATTGGCATCACTCCTCGTAGCGATTACGATCGTTCCGATGCTCGCCCACACGCTGTTTAAAAAGGGCGTGAAGAAAAAGCCGCATCGCGAGGATAAGCCGAGCAGACTGGCAAGAGGCTATAAGCGCATTCTTACATGGGCGTTGAACCATAAGATCATTACGTCTGTATTGGCTGTTCTGCTATTAGCGGGAAGTTTGGCTTTGGTGCCGGTAATCGGCGTCAGCTTCCTGTCTTCCGAGGAAGATAAAATGCTTGTTGCAACGTACAAGCCTGCACCTGGACAAACGTTGGATGATGTAGAAAAAATCGCTGAAAAAGCCCAGGAATATTTCGACGGCAGAAAGAATGTAAAAACGATCCAATATTCCGTCGGCGGCGAAAATCCAATGGATCCAAGCAGCTCCAATGGCGGGGAATTCTATGTGTCCTATAACGACGACACTCCGAATTTTGAAAAAGAAAAGGAACAGGTCATCAAAGACTTACAAGGGATGACGGCGAAAGGTGAATGGGCGCAGCAAAACTTCTCTTCAAGCGGAAGCAGCAACGAAATGAAGCTTTACGTCTACGGCGACAGCTTGAAGGAAATCGAACCGATCGTCAATAAAATCCAGAAAGTGATGAAAGACCAGAAAGACTTTAAAAATATTGATTCATCGATGTCTCAGTCCTACGATGAATATACATTGGTGGCTGATCAACAAAAATTGAGCAAGCTCGGCCTGACGCCTGCACAAGTGGGAATGGCGTTAAGTCCGCAGCGCAGCCGTCCGGTCATCACCACCATCCAAAAAGATGGGGAGGACGTCAATGTATACTTGAGTGTGGATAAAGAGCAATACAACAATGTCGATGATTTAAGGAACAAAAAGATCCAAACCCCGTTCGGAACGGAAGTCGCTGTGAAGGATGTCACGAAGCTTAAAGAAGGCAAGACAGCCAATACTGTGACCAGACGGGACGGGCGCGTATATGTTGAAGTGAGTGCGGAGCCAAAAGGCAAGGACGTATCAAAGGCATCTGCCAAGCTTCAAAAAGAAATCGATAAAATTGACCTCCCATCCAACATGGAAATTTCCATGGGCGGCGTGACAGAGGATATTAAAGAGTCCTTTACCCAGCTTGGATTGGCCATGCTGGCTGCCATCGCCATCGTGTACTTGATCCTTGTCATTACGTTCGGCGGCGGACTGGCGCCATTTGCCATCCTGTTCTCATTGCCGTTCAGCATCATCGGCGGCTTGGTCGGACTATTGATTTCCGGTGAAACATTGAGCATTTCCGCGATGATCGGGGCGCTGATGCTCATCGGTATCGTTGTCACGAATGCGATCGTGCTGATCGATCGGGTCATCCATAAGGAAAACGAAGGGCTTTCCACAAGGGAAGCGATTCTGGAGGCGGGATCCACAAGGCTTCGTCCGATCCTCATGACCGCTCTTGCCACGATAGGAGCACTTCTGCCATTGGCGCTTGGCCTTGAGGGCAGCGGCTTCATCTCCAAAGGCTTGGGCGTAACCGTCATCGGCGGCTTGGCAAGCTCGACCTTATTGACTCTGCTGATCGTACCGATCGTCTATGAGCTTGTCAGCAAGATGAAAAGAAAGAAGAAAACACCGATCGAAGAATAAATGAAACAGCCCCCCCTATTTGGTGACAGGCACCATAATAGGGGAGGCTATTTTTTATTCGCTGCGGTTGCGGTTGATGCTCTGTGCTTCGTGTCCTCGCACCGTTTGGGCAAGAAGGTTTTTCACTTGATTATAAGTCATGCCGGAATGGGCATTTTTTTCTTTCACTTCTTCAATATCGGTCCCTGCAACTGTATATCTTGAGTTTGGATTTTTACTCACTTGGTCCACCTCCTTATAGGTAGGTTTGTCGCAACCTATAAGGAATATGCAGTGGTTCAGTCGAGAAGCTCCTTCACCATTTCGACGTATGGAGTTTTGTCATACCCATTGTAAAGGGACATGGCCAGTTTCACCGGATCGCCGAAAAAGAAACGCTCATATAAGGTTTGCCGGGAGCCGAACGAACTCATGGTCAAATCCCAGGCCAACCGAAAGATCTTTACACGCTCAAGTGAATCGGAACCAGCCCCTTGCAAGTATTGATCAATATAGGGACGCGTATTGTCCGAAAGAAAATCTTTCTCTGTCGGTAGGGTGATCAAACCACTGGCGCCTAGCAAATGAATCACTTCTACGAGCCTTGGATAGAGCTTTGGATAATAAATGATCGCGGCATTCAGCGCGTTTTTTTCCGGGGTCATCATCCCGAATGTGTTATGTTGGCATTGGTTCTCAGAAGTAAGAAGAAGGGATTTCATGATTTCAAGACCGACAATGATTTCACTTGCCTTATCCTTTACATGCTGGAATTCGCTGATATTGATCGCATCGATGATCAGCTGGGTCAAACCGAGGATGAATTCTGTTTTGACGACCTGCCTCGTGACCGATTGGAAGGAAAGAAGAGTGAACATATCGACTTCCTGTGTCATTTCAAAAGCGATATTCAAGTCCTTATAAAGAAAGACGCGCTCCCAAGGGACCAGCACATCATCAAACACAACGACTGAATCGATTTCTTCATACTTTGTGGAAAAAGGATAGTCAAATTCGGAATCCCCCGACACAAAAGACTCCCGGCACATGAACTTTAAACCGGGTGTATTGGAAGGGATGATGAAACCATATATATAAGATTCATCGATAAAATTCCCGCCCGCCGGCAGCACGAGCAATTCGTCCGTCAACCCGCCCTGCGTGGCCAGCAGCCGAGCACCTTTAACTACGATGCCATCACTGTTTTCATCAACAACTTTTGCCGCTATGATCATGTCATCCGATTCAAAAAATGATATAGAACGATTGGTCTGAGGATTGATGAAGGTATGGGTAAATGTCAAGTCCTCTGCGGCAGCCCGTTCATAGATCTGTCTAATGTTTTTACCAAATTTTTTATTGTTTTTCCCGAGGAGAGGAGCAGCGGCAGCGAGGGACATGATGGCAGAATTGATATAGTCGGGGGAACGGCCCAACAACCCCGCATTTGTTTTAGCCCATAGCTGGGTGGCCAGCCGGCGATCCGTTAAATCTGCTTTTGTCGCAGGCTGTTTAAAAGAAAAGTTCGCCTTTTCTGATGTGCCGGGAAGTGCGAAGGTGAGGAGGGGTTGATGCCTGGGGTCAGTCTGCATGTCAAATAGCTTGGCCTTGCTGTGGAGCATGCCCTTAAAGGCAGTGTGATTGGAAATTTTTCCATCGACCTTCTTTCCATGGATCCATACCTCATTATGTAAATCATCAATCCGATTGATAAATTGTTTTCCTGAAATGATACCCAAATTGAGCCCTCCTAAAATGCTGATACCTTAAATCTATGCGTGGGCCAAGTTTCCTTTTCCTATTGTTTTTTGGAGTTGAGGCAGCAGGTATAAAAAAACAGCGCACTCCATATTAGAACACGCTCTCTGGCAAACTCAATCTTGTTTTTTCCTCAGCAGAAAAATGCCGATGAAAATGACGAACGCGAGCCCGTATGCCGTATACGCCACCATAGGTTCCTTCTCCATAGTGCGCACGCCTATGCCGATGAAGGCCCAAACGAAGACGAGGGGATAGACCCAATCATTTTCCTTGCTCCGGAAGAATAAGGACAGCCACGCTGCCACAAGGAGCATGATGATCGTCCATGTGACGGCAGAAAGCCCGAATCCGTCCCATCCATAGTAAACGAGTGCATAGCTGATGTTAGCAATGGTCGCGACGCTGACCCAGCCTAAATAGATGGAGAAAGGGAGTTGATCCCAAAAGGATGGCCGGGCTGCTTTCACTTTGCCATATAGACGAATAAGCGTAAGCAGGAGCAGGACCATGACCACTACTGTCCAGATTATATATTCATAATGCCAAAGGAAGATCCACAAGCTGTTTAATAAGGAGCTTAAGACAAATAAACCGCTCGTCGTGGTATAAAGGGCAGCATTCCTTCGATGCTTAGGCAGCCCCCTCAATACCCAAATGCCAAGCAGAAAATATATCAATCCCCAGATGGAAAATACGTACCCTGCAGGTGTAAAGAGTACATCGAGCTTATTTGATACTTCACCTGTCGTCTGTCCATTCAGCGGCAAGATGTTTGCCAAAGCATTGATGGCGATCATAAGGATTAAGGCGATTAAATTGAAAATGAATCGAAGCAAACTGCTCCCTCCCCAAATTGGTATATCTGTATTTTATGCCTGACCAAGAGTTTTCATTTCTTCTTTGATATTTATCCATAAATGGAGGATGAAAACGTGAGTAAGCACATTCCCTAAAAAGGTGGATGGTGAGGCAATGCGGAATTCAACTTTCATAAAATCGCCTAATATATTTTCAGGACTTGTCTCATATTCTTATGATATGAACTTGTACATAAGGGGAGACAGAATGAATACATTTTTGAAGGGATCCATTCTATTGATTACGGTTGCGTTTTTGGGGGAATGTCTTGAATTTTTGATTAATATGGTGCTGGCGAAGGAAATCGGGGCAAAAGGGATGGGGATGTATATGTCGATCCTGCCGTTCGTTTTCCTGGTCGTGGTGATTGCCAGCCTCGAGCTCCCCATATCCCTATCCAAGCTGGTGGCGGAAAAAGAGGAAAGGTATCACCGGAGCCTGTTGCACCATGCATTTAAAATGGCGGTCTATTCTACTGTTGTCTTCTTGGTCGTGGCCACTTTTGTCTTTCCGTCCATTCCGATCTTTCAGCATTATCCTCCCATTTTGCGGGGGCTGATGATTGCCTTGATCCCGGTGATTTCAATTTCATCGATTGCCCGCGGATATTTTATGGGCGTGCAGCAAATGGGGAAGATCGCCATGTCCAACTTCCTCCGAAAAGTCCTCCAGCTGTTATTTTTAGTGATGTTATATCAGCTGTTTGATTTTCAGCCGCAGATAGCCCTACTGGTCGCAATCTGTACGTTGATTGGATGCGAGATTGTCGTACTGATTTATTTGATCCTCGCGTATGTCTTCCAATTCCGTGAGCTCAAGCATAAATCTCATGATCAAATCAGGGGGAAGGTTGTCAGGAAGAGCTTGCTGGCCGTATCGGTACCGACAACGGGGTTAAGGATCTTCCATGCCATCACGGCGGCCATTCAGCCATTTTTGATCAAGACGGCTTTAATGCATTCCGGTCTGAGTGAATCGATGTCGACTGAACAGTTCGGGATACTGGCGGGTGTTGCTTTCACGATCGGCTTTTTCCCGGCGTTCATTTCCCATTCGTTATTGATCATTCTGATACCGACCGTTTCAGAGCACTTTGCCAATCATAATCATAAAGACCTTCAAAATTTGCTGCAGAAGGTCATGGTTTTCACGTTTGTTTACGGGGTGCCCGCCGTCTGTCTTTTCTATTTTGGCGGGGAGAAGCTCACCACCCTTTTCTTTCACTCCACGGATGCCGTCTATTATTTGCAGCTGCTCTGGCCGTTTTTCCTCTTGCATTATTTC
Source organism: Falsibacillus albus (assembly GCF_003668575.1). Taxonomy (NCBI): domain Bacteria; kingdom Bacillati; phylum Bacillota; class Bacilli; order Caryophanales; family Bacillaceae; genus Falsibacillus; species Falsibacillus albus. The sequence goes on from NZ_RCVZ01000017.1 coordinate 28,883, forward strand.
ATCATTCCCATGCAGGCTTTCCTGATCGGATTGGGGCTGGTGAAGGACGCCTTCCTCCATTCGATCCTATCCACGGCAGTCGCCTTTTTAGGCATCTATATCCTCGGAGGGATGATGGGGCACGGAATGGTCGGCATCATTCTAGGGATGAACACTGGGGCGATGCTATTGACCCTTCTTCACTACCTGACCATTTGCAAAAGAATCAACATCTCCATATTCATGAAGCCGCAGCCACGGATTTTCTATAAAAGGTGACAAAAGGTGACAGGCACCATCCAATATCTGGATGGTGCCTGTCGCCTTTTTTTTTGATGGGATGTATCGGCGGATACGGCTCAAGACCTAGTTGAAAATAAAGCGGAGGCTCGTTATGAAAGCGAAGAAATCAAGGTAGGATAGAATCATAGAAAGGAGGAAGGAAACATGAGAAAAGTTGGTTTAGCGATAATCGGAGGGATAGCGGCAATCGTACTATTGACGCACGTGGGGCCACTCATCGGGTTGTTGATCAGTTTGGTGCTTCTGTACTTCTCATTTAAAAAATTCATGGCAGCGGATTCTACCTTCAAGAAAATCGTGTGGGCGATCATCGGGGTGATCGCATTAACCGCTTCGGCATCCAACGTACCGGCAATCCTGGCAATCGCAGCTGCGGTGATCTTGTACATGGTCTATAAAAAGTGGAATGAACAAAAGAGCGAAAAGCAAGACACATCCGATCCATTTCAAAACTTTGAAAAAGAATGGGGAAAACTTCAAAAGTAATGACTTCATTCATTTAATCGGAAGTGTTTGCTAGACTCAGGAAGGTCAACGCGGCCCCTTGAAAAGCGAACATCCTCAAGTAGAAAATACATCCAAAATAAAAAGGAGAGAGTGGAATGGGAAATTTATTTAGCAGGATTAAACGAACAATCGAAGCGGATTTGCATGATATGCTTGATCAAAAGGAACAAAAGAATCCAATCGCCGTATTGAATCAATATTTGCGCCAATGTGAGGCGGAAACCGAGAAAGTAAGAAAGCTGGTCGAGCGTCAATACCTTCTGAAAGAAGAATTTACAAAGGAATACCACCATGCCAAAGAGCTTTCCGCCAAACGTAAATACCAAGCGGAAGTGGCACTTAAAGCAAGCGAACAAGACCTTCATGAATTCGCTTTGCAGGAACAGCTTCAATATGAAGAAAGATCGCGCTCCCTTCAAGCATCACTAGTAAATGCCACTGAACAGCTTGAGCAGCTTGAGCGAAAGTACAATGAAATGAAGCACAAATTAAAAGATATGAATTTGAAGCGCCTTGAGTTGATGGGAAGGGAGAACATGGCAAGAGCCCATCACCGAATGAATAAAGTGCTGGACAATAACGCTTATTCCTCTGGCTCCACTAATCATTTCGATGAAATGGAATCGTATTTGGAGAGCCTGGAGCATCAGGTCACTTCGACATACTACCGCAATACAATCGATGCAAAGATCGCCAAGCTTGAAAGAGAAAATAAATTCGAAAACGAGATTAAGCCGGAAAAAGAAAATAAATTGGAAGAAACACATTCTATTTAATAACTGAAACATGGTATTCTAAAAAGGCGTAGATCATCTGCGTCTTTTCATAGTGTAAGCCAGCGTTGGAAAGTCAGAATCATGCAGCGGAAATCAACCTTTAATGAATAGCAACAAACTGTCCGAATAGAGCTAAATAAATTATTTGATAGAAAAGGAGGCGTTCCCTGATGATGGATAAACTGAAAGGCGATGGATTAAGCTGGATCATCCTCATTGGCATACTGCTCCTGGTCTTCGAACTATCATTCCATAACGGGGACGCTATTTTTTCCTTGCTCGTTGCAGGCGGCCTGATCTACCTTGGCAAGAAAAAAAAGGACAATGGAAATAAGAGAAACCTATTTTTTTGGATAGGGATCATCATCTTGATCGTCACCATCTTTAATTTGGTCACGTTCCGCTTATTGATCATTGCCATTATCGGCTACGCGGTCATCCAGTTTGCGAAATCAAAGCAGGAGCCGAAGGTCATCAAACCGAAAATCAACTTAGAAAAGAAGCCAAGGTCAAATGAGGCCATTTATATAAAAACACCGTATTTTAAAAATCAATGGTTCGGCAGCCAGGCAACGGTCGACCATCCATTTGAATGGGAAGATATCAACATTCAAGCGGGCGTGGGTGATACGATCATTGATTTGAGCAACACCGTTCTTCCTAATGGAGAAGCGGTTATTTTCATCAAAAACTTAATAGGGAATATAAAGATACTTGTCCCGTATGAAACGGAAATCAGCATCCGCCATAGTGTAGTAGCGGGGGCTTCAACGATTTTTCAGCACCAGGAACACTCTTCTTTTAACCATACGGTCCACTTCCAAACAGAGGGCTATGAGCAAGCGGAACAAAAGGTAAAGGTCATTACCTCCTTGCTCGTCGGAAACATAGAGGTGAAACGGGTATGAGTATAATCAAGCGCCAGATGATCGTGTCCTGTTTCATGGCCATTGTTTCGGTTCTTGTCTTTTCCACGCTTTATTTTTATGCTTTTCCGCTAAGCGATTGGTCTACTTTATGGGAGCGGCAGATTCTTGATTTTCCCTTTATCCTGGTTGTTCCATTGGCCGGTTTACTGATTGGGATTGTGTCGGGACTCGCATCCGGCATTGCGTGGAAAAAGCAGCTTTCGCAAATAAAGGGTGAAATCTCCTTATTGGTCGGCGGACAGGTTCCAAAAAGAACGGAAGCCTCAAAGATTACAGAAATTGCTTCGATTGAACAGCAGATCGATAAGTTGAAAGTCCAAATCAGTGAGCAGACAAAGCTATCCCAGAAGCTCGCAACAGAAAAAGCCGAGGTTCAGGAGAAAAGAATCCAAGAGCTCGTTTCGCAGGAAAGGAACAGGCTAGCCCGAGAGCTTCATGATTCGGTCAGCCAGCAGCTGTTTGCGGCATCGATGCTTATGTCCGCCATCAATGAAACAAATCCTTCTCCGAGCAGCGCCGAATCAAAGCAATTGAAGATGGTGGAGCAAATGATCCACCAATCTCAGCTGGAAATGCGTGCCCTCTTATTGCATCTTCGTCCGGTGGCATTGAAAGGAAAGTCATTGGAAGAAGGAATTCAGGAGCTATTAATCGAATTATCCCAAAAGGTCCCAATGGAATTACATTGGAAAATAGAGCCGCTTGCTTTGGATAAAGGGGTTGAAGACCATTTATTCCGAATCCTTCAGGAATCCGTTTCCAACACACTGCGGCACGCAAAAGCCTCCAGCCTGAATGTCCTCCTCATTGAGCGGGACAGCTTGATCATCCTGCGCATTTCAGATGATGGGGTTGGATTTGATGTAGAGAAGGAGAAGGAGAAGGCAGGTTCCTACGGTCTTCAAAACATGAGGGAGCGGGCACTCGAAATCGGCGGAACGATGAAAATCGTCAGCCTGCCGAACAAAGGAACCCGCCTGGAAGTACGCGTACCAAAGATTTCGTTGGAAGGAGAAATAAATGATTAGAGTATTATTTGTCGATGACCATGAAATGGTGAGAATAGGGGTATCGGCCTTCCTTTCTTCCCAGCCTGACATTGATGTCGTCGGGGAAGCGGATAACGGCGAGAAGGCAATCGAACTGGCGATGGAGTTGAAGCCCGATATTATATTGATGGATTTGGTCATGCCGGAGATGGACGGAATCGAGGCGACAAGAACGATTGTCTCCAAGTGGCCGGAAGCGAAAATCATCATCGTGACAAGCTTCCTGGATGATGAAAAAGTGTACCCAGCCTTAGAGGCAGGGGCAACGAGCTATATGCTGAAAACCTCGAAAGCCAGTGAAATTGCCGATGCCGTCCGTGCAACCTATAAAGGACAATCCATTTTGGAGCCGGAGGTCACAGGGAAGATGATGGCAAAAATGAGGCAAAGGGATGCCAGGGAACTGCATGAAGATCTGACCAACAGGGAATTGGAAATCCTGCTTTTAATGGCAGAGGGCAAGACGAACCAAGAAATTGCCGATGAATTATTCATTGCCTTGAAAACGGCGAAGACGCATGTCAGCAATATTTTAAGCAAGCTGAACGTACAGGACCGGACCCAGGCAGTCATCTATGCCTTCAAGCATTCGCTCGTCAAATGACTGAAAGACCTACATAAGGGGAAAAAGAGGCGATCCCATGGAAGCTGCGGGAAGGCCTCTTGTTTGTTTTGCTTGCGCTAAAACAAGCCCGGAGAATATTTAATGAAGTAATACAAAACATATAACCAGCTGAAGATACCGTGGATGATGGCCCAGCCTATCGATTTATAGGCGGTGTAGGAAATGACCATGGCCAGACAGCTTCCAAAACTTATCCCGTTCTTCACGACCGTAGAAGTGCGCTTGTACCTCTTTACTTTAATATCTTTTTCAAAATCCAAGCAAAGGCCCCCCTCATTCAGTTAATGACCAGTCCAATAATATTGATATGAAGCAGCAGGAGTGAACATGTGTCGGTTCTGTGTTTATCATAACAAAAATCAAGGTATTTTTTTCCTTTTATTATGGAATATACTAAAAAATAATTGTTCATGGAAGCTCAATACAGAGGAGGGAATAAGCCGAAATGCCGAATATTTGGGATGCTGAAATCGTTGTTTCAGAAGCATTGGCAAAAGAGTTGATCGGAGAGCAGTTCCCTCGGATTGCACCTGTCGCGGCCCGGAAAATGGGGGAAGGCTTCGATAATACCATCTATGAAATAAATGAATCGTTAATATTCAGGTTTCCAAGGAGGGAAATCGCTGTTGAGCTCCTGTGCATAGAGGGCAAGCTTCTACCTGCCATTGGAGATTCGCTTAGCCTTCCGATTCCAATTCCTATGTTTTATGGGAAGCCATCCATGAAATATCCGTGGCCATTCATCGGCTATGCGAAAGTGGAGGGGGATGTCCCGAGAAATTTGAAAAGAGAAGACCATGCAAAGTCAGGTTCTTTATTGGGGGGATTTTTGAAAGAGCTACACGCGTTTCCCATCGAGAAAGCTATAGAATTAGACACACCTTATGATCAATTGGATCGGGTAAATATCAGAAAAAGAAAAGAAAGGCTAATGGATCATTACAAACGAATCGTTGATAAAGGATTATGGGAGGAGCATGAAGTTCTTCTTCAGTATTTGAATGAGCTTCAACCTGTAGGGCCGGGAGGAAAGCAGGTGCTTTGCCACGGGGATCTGCATATCAATAACATCTTAGTCGGAAATGACAGAAGGGTATCAGGGATCATCGATTGGGGCGATGTTCATATCGGGCATCCTGCCGTCGATCTATCCATTGCCTATTCCTATTTGCCCAAGGAGTCAAGGGAAGCGTTTTTTGAAGAATATGGGTCCGTGGAAAAAGAAGACAAGCTCCTTGCTCGATTCAAGGCTGTCTATACTTCTGCCGTCCTGCTGATCTATGGGGAAGACGTAAAGGATCAAGGGCTCATGGAAGCGGCGAAAAAATCGCTCGCCTATTCGCTGGAATGAAGTTCGATCCAGGTAAACACTGGATTTCTCTTTCCTATTTTTATGTAGTATAATTAATATATCCATTTTTATGGTAGTTTGCTCTCAAACGCTAAATAAGGTATGATAGTAATTGTTTTTATTGCAGATACAATAGTAGATTAATTACTAATTTAATAGAGGTGGAGTAGTAGAATGGATGGAAATTTTGTTTTAGGAATGGCTTTTTCCGGAGCGGCCATTTTAGTATTGTTGAAAATCATCGCCCTGGATATCATCCTATCTGGCGACAATGCAGTAGTAATCGCAATGGCAACGCGCACGCTCCCGAAAGAACAGCAGAACAAAGCGATCTTTTGGGGAACAGGTGGCGCAGTCATTTTAAGGATAATTTTTGCGGCAGTCATCGTATTCCTTTTGAAATTGCCGTTTGTCAATATCATAGGCGGCCTGCTTCTTTTATGGATTGCTTATAAAGTGTTGGTAGAAGAAGAAGGAGATGCGGATATTAAAGCACATAGCGGACTAATGAAAGCGATCGGGACCATCATTGTGGCGGATGCCATCATGAGCCTTGATAACGTAATGGCTGTTGCAGGTGCAGCAGACGGACACATCGTCATGATTGCCATCGGTGTATTTATCAGCATCCCAATCATGATCTTTGCTTCCAAGCTGATCGTAAGCCTTATGGAGCGTTTTAAATGGATTGCCTATGCAGGTGCTGGAATCTTGGCCTGGACAGCAGGCGAAATGATTCTCAAGGATGATCATGTGAATGACTTCCTCAGCTTGACGCACGGATTGAAATACATCATTGTCGGCTGCATCACAGTCATCACATTGGTTCTAGGTTACTCCAAAAACAAGAAAACAGAAGAAGAGAAAGAAAAAGAGCAAACAGCCTAATGAAACGGAACGGGGATGTCCAAATAACTTTTGGACATCCCCTTTTTTGCGTGGGCCCAGGCACTGGTTACGTTTCAGTATCCTCCTGCTGGGCGTCTTCCGGGTTGGGATCGATGCGTTCAGCATCGGCAGGGTTCAACGTCCTCCTCAAAAAATGAATGAAAAAGCCACCGATACATCCCAATAAAATGGCAAGCATGATCGTCGTGATCCACCAATTTACCAAGCTCCATTCCCCCTTTATTTACATATATGCCGAGCCGTATGTTTTCTTTCTTATTATTGGATGGTCGCAGGAAAATTTGAGTGGTGCGGTGCTTATTTTGATAGAGGAAGAAATGAGGGGAACGCGGGGGACACCGTGTTGGAAGGGGATTGGGAGGAAAAGAGAAGGAATCGCGCAGTTTGAGGTGAGTCGAGGGAGAAACGGGATTTAATCTTCAGTTGATAGGCTTGTTTTGATGCGTTCAAATCGGTCTCCCAAATTTTTTTGCAATATATGTAACTCTTTTCCATCTTATACGTCAATATAAGTACAAGGGGAAGGAGTTTGCACATGTTGAAGCCAATCCTGATTTTCAAAGAGAATTTCTTTGCTGCCGGTATATCTGAAATTTTTAATATTCAAGGCGAGAAAGTGGGGAGCTTGGACCTGAAGAGCGCTTTTTCATCGGGTGTTGATATCGTGGATGAAAATGAGGCTTTATTGGTTGGGGGGAGAATCAAGTTCTTCTCTAATAAATGGGGGATCGTAAACGATGGCGGCGACGAGATTGGCTGCTTGAGCGAGGTCTTTTCATTTTTTTCGAAAAGGTATGAGTATGAAGCATTTAACCGAGGGAAATTTTCCATTGAGTCCGATGCTTTTTTGAAGGAATATCGCATGATCGATGAGTATGGTCAGAAGATGGCTCATTTTGAAAGGACGAATGGTTTCTTTGAATCGGCCGCGTTTCGCCTCACGAACCAATCTGATGTGATTTCCAGCATGGAGATGGTGCTGGTTGTGCTTGGGGTGCACTGGCTTAAGCGAAGGAAAGACGGCGGTGCTGCGTCTGCGAGTATATAAAAAAGGTCCAATCCCAATCTGTATGGGACGGACCTTTTTTCATTCTTATTTTGAATAGCCGTCGACTAAAAGATCGAGTTTTCCGCTTTCAGGATTGATGATTAGACCGTGTACAGGGATTTTTGGATCCATCAAAGGATGGTTCCTGATCATGTTGACGCTGTTCAATACGTTATCTTCCGGGCTGTCGAAGCCTTTGAGAAATTCCTTAGGGTCGATGCCTGAGTAGGTCAGCGTATCGATCGTTTCTTGTGGAATGCCGCGGTCCAGCATTTTTTGAAGTGTTGCATCGCTTTTGATTGCGGCCATTCCGCAGTCATAGTGTCCGACTACGAAAACTTCATCTGCCTGCAGTTCGTATACCGCTACTAATATGCTGCGCATGATTGAGCCAAAAGGGTGGCTGACAGTGGCCCCTGCGTTTTTGACGATTTTTACATCACCGTTTTTGAGGTTCATGGATTTTGGCATAAGCTCGACCAATCTTGTGTCCATGCATCCGAAGATAACCATTTTTTTATCGGGAAACTTCGTTGTGGTGAATGCTTCATACTTTTTGTCAGCTACGAATTGTTCATTATAGTCTAGAATTTCGCTTAGTAATGTCATTTTAAATCTCCCTTTTTTTATTTTATTATATTATATAAAATAAATGGAATCTAATCATCTGCCACTATTCGCATAAAAATTGTCATAATAAGTTGATTACATTATCATGTAAGAAAGAACGTTATCGGGGGTATCAACCATGAAGAAAATCTATATCATCCATGAAAACAGCGATTGGACGGTGCATTTGACAGATCGATTGGACGAGCTTGGCCTTCCTTATGAAGAGTGGTTTTTGGACAAAGGAATTGTAGAGTTGGATGGAACGCCGCCGGAAGGTGTGTTTTATAATCGGATCAGTGCATCTTCACATACAAGAAATCATCGGTACGCACCTGAATTGACGGAATCGGTGCTTGGCTGGCTTGAGTACCATGACAGGATTGTCCTCAATGGAAGCAGGGCTATCCGGCTCGAGGTCAGCAAGGTGCACCAATATATGAAATTGAAGCAATTCGGAATCCAGACTCCTAAGACGATCGCGGCGGTCGGGAAAGAAGAAATCATCGACGCGGCAAGAAAGCTTGGCAAAACGCCTTTCATCACCAAGCATAATCGTGCAGGCAAAGGGCTTGGGGTTCAGCTGTTTCACTCAATGGAAGCATTGGAGGAATACGTTCACAGTGGTCAATTTGAAGAGTCAATCGATGGAATCACGTTGATTCAAGAATACATACAATCTCCGGATCAATCGATCACACGCTGTGAATTTATCGGAGGAAAGTTCATCTATGCCGTGAAGGTCGATACATCGGAAGGATTTGAACTCTGCCCTGCCGATGCATGTAAGATAGAGGATGCATACTGTCCTGTGGGAGAAAACGATGCTGAAAAACCTAAGTTTGAAATCATCGAGGACTTTGAGCATCCGATTATTCAGCGGTATGAGGCATTTCTGAAAGAAAGCGGAATTGATATCGCAGGCATCGAAATGATCGAAAATGCCGATGGAGACATCTTCACCTATGATGTCAATACAAACACGAACTATAATTCCGATGCTGAGAAAATAGCGGGGAAATACGGCATGCTAGAGCTTGCAAAGTTCCTGGGCGCTAAGCTGAATCAAATTTAACCTTGGAAAAACATAATGGAAACGTTTACACATAATGCCAATTATCAAAATTTACATTAAACCGTACTGTAATTTGTTAATATATAGAATAAGAGAATAATAGGGGGGGTAAAATGACTTCTAGATCGAATGGTAAACCCACCATTATAGGCATAGGAGCATCAGCAGGGGGATTGGAGGCAATCGAAGCCTTTTTTCAATCTGTTCCGTCAGGGCATTTATTTTCTTTTATAGTCGTACAGCATCTTTCGCCAAACTATAAAAGTTATATGCCCGAACTTTTAAAGAAATCAACGGATATGAATATTGTCATTGCGGAAGACGGCATGAGGATAAATGAAAAGACGATTTATTTATGCCCGCCAAGCTGCTATATCACGATAATTGACGAAAATAAAATAAAGTTGGATCCTTATCCTGAATCAAGGAGTCCGCATTTTCCAATAGATGAACTTTTAACATCGATGGCAAGTGAGCTGAGAGATCAGGCAGTCGGAATCGTTCTGTCAGGAAATGGAACCGATGGGACGCAAGGAATGAAGGCAATCCGGGAAAGCGGAGGTATGTGCATCGTGCAGGATGAGACTGCCAAATATCCTGATATGCCGATAAATGCCCGAAAAGAAGGAGTGGTGGATTTCGTCCTGCCGCCGGATGAAATACCGCAGCAGCTGCTGAAGAATTTTGATTATAAAAGGTTTGATTTCTCGGATGAGTTGTTGAACGATATTTTTCAATTGATTCACAAGCGGACAAATGTGGATTTTGCTCAATATAAGAGGAATAGCGTCATCCGCCGAATTGAACGCCGGATGAATTTAAGCGAACGCAAATTTTATAGCGTGGAGGATTATAAGTTATATTTAATCGAAAATCCTAGCGAAGCGAAGGCGCTGAAAGAGGATCTATTGATTGGCGTCACACATTTTTTCCGTGATAAAGAAGCGTTCAATTATTTGGAAAGGGAAGTGTTCCCGAAGCTGATCGAGCAAAAGAAAAAAAGCGGAAGCAATACCATCAGGGTTTGGGTTGCAGGCTGCTCAACCGGACAGGAAGCGTACTCAATAGCGATCCTGCTAAATGAAGAAATCAAGAAGCAGTCGCTTGACATCAAAGTGCAGATTTTTGCCACGGATGTAGATAAAGATGCGATCAAGACCGCAAGCCTTGGCAGGTTCTCGGAACAGGTCATCGCCACGATACCGCAAGCCTATTTGAATAAATATTTTGAGCGTGAAGATGACGAATATGCCGTGAAGAAGGAAATCCGCAAAATGATTGTGTTTGCACCGCATAACATTGCGAAGGATTCTCCATTTGTCGACCTTGATATGGTCAGCTGCCGAAATGTTTTGATCTACTTCCAGGCTGAATTGCAGCAGCGTGTGCTGTCGCTATTCCATTTTGCACTGAGGGAGGATGGATATTTATTCCTGGGGCCGAGTGAAACGTTGGGGAGGCTCTCCAATCTGTTTGGAACCATTAATAGCAAGTGGAATATCTTTCATAATTCCGCTCCGAGGAAAGTCAGTGTTTCTGATGGCATCGTCCAGAAAAAGGATGTCTTGCAGAATAAGGATGTGAAATCAAATCCTTTTGAAGATGGCAAAAGCTATAAATCCTATAGCCAGCTGGATGACTTCAATGCTGTGCTCTTGGATCAGTTCATGGAAGCCTGTGTCGTGATTGACGAAGACAGTGAAGTGGTATTTTCTTCGAACAGTGCGCAGCGGTTTTTGGCATTTCCAAAGAACAAATCCAACTTTAACATTCATAATATTGTCCCGACAAGCTTGTCTGTGGTCATTGGCGCAGCAGCCAAAAAGGTCAAAGAAACACAGGAAGAAGTTACGTTTGAAGACATCAACGTCCGCTACCGTGATTATCGGGAATATTGCTTGAATGTCAAAGCAGCACCAGTCCTGCTGCCGCATAAAGGACTTCATTATACGGCACTCTTCTTTGAGGAGAAGAAGGTTGAATTCACGAAAAGGGAAAGAGCCCTTCTACCATATGATCCCGAATTTCTTATTCAGCAAAGGATCCATGACATGGAGCAGGAGCTTTTCCTCACGAAGCAGCATCTGCAAAACACGATTGAAGAGCTTGAGACGTCCAATGAAGAACTACAGTCGACCAATGAAGAATTGATTGCTGCGAATGAAGAACTACAATCAACGAATGAAGAGCTTCAATCCGTCAACGAGGAGCTCATCACCGTAAACAATGACTATGAGAAAAAAATCGAGGAATTGATCCAGCTGAACAATGATATTGATAATCTACTAATCAATACGAATATTGCCACGATCTTCCTGGATAAAGAATTCAATATCAAATTGTTTACACCTGAAGCATCCAATGTGTTCAATCTGATTGAAAGGGACGTCGGCAGGCCGATTCACCACATTTCCCATACGCTGGAGTATCATGAGCTGAATCAAGATATTCAAGAAGTCTTGTATACGACGCATGCGATTGAAAAAGAATTGAAGTCCGATTCAGACGAATGGTTCAGCATGCGGATCATGCCATACCGCACGAGCGATAATATTATTGAAGGAATCGTCATTACCCTCGTTAATATTACCGAGCTGAAAGGGATGAACCAGGACCTGCAAATGAGCAAGCAGGCACTCGAGCATACCGGTTCGACCATCCTTGTCACGGATGGAGATGGGAATATTGTCTATACGAATCAGCATTTCCTTAACTCGATCAGTCAGGAGTACTCAGCAGTCATCGGACACCCGATATCAGATATCTATGATGCCCATTTTAGAGAAAGCGACTTCCTTATGCATTGGAATGAAGCTTACAACGGCGCGAAATGGACAGGCGAGCTCTCCTATAAGGATAGGGAAGGACATAATCGCTGGGAATATACAACACTGGTGCCAGTATTGAAACCTAACGGAAAAATCGCTCAAGTGATAAGGGTCAGTGAAGATATTACGCAACGAAAGAAAGATCAGGAGAATACTTTTAAATCCGAAGTGGTATCGGTCATCAGCCAGGTGGCCATCGCAGACCATCATGGCATCCGCATTCCGATGGATTCTCTAAGGTCGTTCAGGACCGGGAAAAAATCGAAAGACAGGCTGCTCATCGATTCTCAGCAGTTAAAGGACACCGATTCCAACCGTCTGAAAGGTGTATTGAGCGAACTGCTCTTCTCCAGAGGGGAAGAAATGACGGAATAATCGCAGCAGAAAATCAACCTTGCACAACCTAAAAAAGAGGCTTTCCTGATATCAGGAAAGCCTCTTTTTCTTTAATCATTTATTCTACTTTACGCCCGAAGGATGATTTTGAAATGGGGATCAAAGTCGCATAAAAATCAAGGGTGGCTTTTAAGTCAGCCAGTTCTTCTTCGATGTAGATCAAGTTTTCGATTTTACCGGATTCGATGATGTCTGGTTTGAGGACACCGAATAAGTCCTGGATACGCCCGATTTTTTCAATCGCTTCATTCAGACTTTTATGATCGGTGAGCATATTGGCAATCTGCATGTCCGACAGCACCGGCTGGAAGAACTGGATCCAATCTTTCCGTTTGTATTGATCAAACTTTTCCGAATCGCTCTGCATCAGCTGCTCCCGGATTATGTTCATTTGATGACGGATGAATTTTGTATCTTCGATTTTTTGTATGCAAGTGACATAATACATGGATTTGCTTGATAGGAAAGTGAAGCTGATTTCATAAAGAACAGGGACAGGAGAGTCCTTATGAATTAAATTCACTTCGAATCTTCCGCTCGCGTGCTCTTTTTTTGAAAGCATTTTACTGACCTTCGCCTGGCTTTCTTTGTCGACTAAATCCATGAAGGAATTATCAAATGAAAGTACCAATGATGCGTCGGAATAGTCGAGTATTTGATAATTGAAATCTAGGATAAAGAAAGGGACGGGGATGTATTCAATTACGAACAAAAGTATCCCACCTTTTTATACTTCCATATATTCCTTTCCTTTTGAGTAGCTTTTAATCCAATCCTCCAACTCGAAAAGGTCAGAAACCAATATGGTATCATGATTTACGTGCTCCTCTAAATTATAAAATGAAACGAGCCTGCCCCCGATCAAGGTCAATGGCTGGTGAGGCAGCTTCATTAATTTTTCTTCACACTTCAATAGATTAGGAAGGAGAGTCGAAATCGAAATCGAAATCCCGATGACTTCCGGCTTCCACTTCCGGGCAAAATAGACTGCATGGTCAATGGGAAGATTCGAACCGAGCATCTTAACATCCCATCCGGCAGCTTTGAAAATCGTTGACGTCATTTTCAATCCTAGGTAATGCTCTTCCCCCTCCAAGCAAAAAAGCATCGCCAATGGTTTTTTGGCAGAGGCGGCTGGAGAACCTTGAAGACGAGTCAAAATATAATCAGCCGTGATCGTAGCTAAATGTTCATCTGCCACCGAAATCTGGTTTTTCTCCCATAGTACTCCCACCTTGTACATGGCGGGCCTGATGATCTCCTCTTGGATGTGAAGCGGGGAGAGCCCTTTTTGTCGGACACCATCCAGCCACTTTTCAGCTTCGAACCAATTTCCCGATAATAAAGTTTTGGATAAATCATCAATGAGAGCTTGCATGAAAAACACTCCAGAGTGGTAGATTTTATTCAATGATAGCACTATCTCGTATAAGTAGATAGACTAGAGACTTGAAATAACTAAAATATCCATAAACTTCTAGTTTTTCGACAATTATTTCGCGGGAAATGGAGCGATATTGACAAATTCCGCAGCATCCCATATGATAACGAGGAAAATAAATTAGGCAAGTGTGAGAGGTTCATAGCCAAACCCTCTATAAAAAACTATGGATAAGGGCAACGATGATGCGAACCGTATCCATTAAGAGGTATGGTTTTTTTAATACCGAAATAGAACCTTTCCTCTTTGTTCCATTCAATCCAAGGAGGAATTTTTTTATGACAGGCAGAAAAGATGAAGAACTGCAAGATATATCCCTGTTGGGAAACCAAGGAACGAACTATCTATTTGAGTATTCCCCTGATATTCTCGAAGCGTTTGACAATAAACACCCAAATCGCGATTATTTCGTCAAATTCAATTGTCCTGAGTTTACCTCACTATGTCCGAAAACGGGACAGCCGGATTTCGCGACGATCTATATCAGCTACATCCCCGATCAAAAAATGGTTGAAAGCAAATCACTGAAATTATATTTGTTCAGCTTCCGCAACCATGGTGATTTCCACGAAGACTGCATGAACATCATCATGAACGACCTGATCGAGTTGATGGACCCAAGATATATCGAAGTGTGGGGCAAATTCACGCCAAGAGGCGGAATCTCCATCGATCCATATACAAACTACGGCCGTCCAGGGACGAAATATGAAGAGATGGCACAATACCGCATGATGAACCACGACCTATACCCGGAAACAATCGATAACCGATGATGGAAGGCGAAAGAAGCTTGAGGAAAGGCAGAAATGCTAAATCCTCGAGCTTTTTTTGTTGGAGTAATTCAAAACTGAAGCTGTTGAAAAGCCGGGAATCTGTTCGCTTGTCGAGGACATCTAAGTATTCAGGTTGTGGATCATCGCATCGCTCAAAAGTTTTTTACATAAAATTAATGGGGATTTTTTGCAAATATTGTTATTTTTATTTTCTTTCTAAAAGGCTGTAAAAGCTTAGGGTTGATATTAACCCGTTTCCAGCTGTTGATTGGAGTGGAAATCGTAGACTCCAGTGGGATCAGCGGAGCCAGACCGTTCGCGATATGATAAGCAAAAAAATGTTTGAATTGAACTATTTAAAGAAATAGGAAGAGGGAATTGGTGAGACTCCAGCGGAAAAACGGGCTGGCAAGACCTCGCAGCGTAGCGAGGAGGCTTGCCGGTTCGTCCGCGGAAAGCGATCCGATTCCCTCTCCCTTTTAAAGTACACGATTATCTGAATGCAACAAACATTCAAACGATTGGAAACGGTTCATAAATCTTAATAATTCTTTTCATACAAAGGTGTTTACAAATAACCGTAAGCTTACTATAATCGCGTCTGTGCCAGCAATTAAATTGACAGTAATGAAAAGGAAATAGAAGGAGGGTATGAGTGATGAAAAAGAAACTATTAACGTTCTTCAACATGAACCTAGGCGTATTTTTAGTTGCCATCAATGTTCACTTCTTTTTATCGCCAAACAATTTAGCTACTGGAGGAGTCAGTGGATTGTCGATTGTCCTCAATCACCTCATGCCATCCTTATCGATCGGAACATTCATGGTGATTACAAACGTAGCCTTATTTATTGTAGGGATCATTTTCCTCGGATTCAGCTTCGGGGCTAAAACGGTGTACTCAAGCTTCGCCTTATCCTTCATGGTTTGGCTGCTTGAAAAAGTTGCACCATTGTCGCATCCATTAAGCGACGATATCCTGATCCAATTGATCATCGGCCAATGCATCGCAGCTTCCGGGATGGCGATTGTGTTCAACCAAAAAGCCTCCACGGGCGGCACGGACATCACGGCGATGATTTTAAATAAATATTTTTCAATAGAAATCGGGAAAGCCGTACTATTCTCAGACTTGCTGATCGCCCTGTCCTCAACATTTATTTTCGGGCCAAAAGTCGGTATGTACGCATTCTTCGGCGTCATCTTGAATGGACTGGTCATTGACTACATGCTTCAAAAGTTCAATACCAATAAAGAAGTGGTCATCATCAGCAAATACAGTGATGAAATCCGTTCTTTCATTGTCCAGGAGCTTGGCAAGGGAGCGACGATCCATACGGCAAAAGGCGGCTATAACTTCGAGCAAAAAGAAGTGATCACAACCATCTTGGGAAGAAAAGAATTCTCAAGGCTGAAGCACTTCATCATCAGCGTGGACAAAAAAGCATTCATCACCGTCCACAATATGAATGAAATTTTAGGACAGAATTTCAAACGACTTGCATAGATAATGGTATGGACAGGTGCCCAAGCGCCTGTCCATTTTTGGCTTTTTAGTGAAGCGAGCGTTTATGCGCGGAAAAAAAGATTTATGCGCCGAACTTTCATTTTATGCGCGCTTTTCCAGAAATATGCGCGGAAATCCACATTTATGCGTGCTTTTCGGATTTTATGCGAAAAACAAGGGGCGCGCTCCCCGGATAATCTGATCGCCTTGGAATTTCGCACCTGCCCCCTTGCAAGCTGCGGCAGGTTTGTTATATAATATTCGTATATTTCAGACATTTAAGGAGGTGTTAAGAGATGGAACGTTCTGTTGGATTGCATGGTCAATTTTTAGAATTTATCTACATTTGCCGTGCGATTTTTCATGTGGAATTTGCTAAAGGGACAAGTATGCCCTTTTTTAAGCAATTTCATATGGACGATAGAACGGTGAAAATCTCTTAACCCAACAACAATCCTGTAATGTGGACGGATGAAGAGGGCGCCTTGCTCTCTTTTTTTGTTGCACAATTTTACAGAAAAACATGTTAACCAGAGGACCATGGGTGAGGTGCATCTTCCCCATGGTCTTTTTTTATATTGGCTGTTGATGTTGGTTGGAGTGGAAGGTGCGAGACTCCAGAGCAAACAGCGGGCTAGGTGAGAACCACAGGCTTTGCATAGAATTAAATGAATTTTAATATATCGGATGGCTTCAGATCTTTTAGAACGTTTTTTTGTATTTGTCTAACCGTCATTAGGCAATCGGAGAGTAGGATTGTAGCGGAAGACCCTTGACTCCTCAGAAATGCATTCGCATTCCCTTCATGCGGTGTTAATTCGAATTCGAAGAATTCTTTTCAAAGTCCTGCGGGAAATAGAGGAAAGGTCGAGACCCCACAGGCGAAGCAGGAGGCTCGACTTCCTCCCCTCGGAAAGTGAGCATCCTGCAGCGGAAATCAACCTTACAAAACTTTTGATGAATAGCAACAAACTTTACGAAAAGAGCGTTTATATTAAAGGAGCGAATGAACATGATCGTATGCAGTGTGAACGAAATCAGTAAAATGTACGGTGGGAATAAAGTATTTGAAAACCTTTCTCTTGAAATTCATGAAGGGGATCGAATCGGCTTGGTCGGTCCGAATGGAACGGGGAAGACGACCATCTTCAAGCTGATGGCCCAGTATGAACCTGTCGATGAAGGACAGATTCATGTGAAAAAAGATCTGAAGGTGGGATACTTGCCGCAGATCCCACAATTCGATGAAGGATTGACGGCATTGGAAGTGCTGGAGAAAGCATTTGATGAAGTGAAGGCGATCGAACGGGAACTTCGCGGAATGGAAGATGTCATGAAACAGGAGCTTGATGAAGGCAAGATGCAGACCTTGCTTGAGAAATATGGGGTGCTGCAGGAAAGATTTTCGTTCCTCGGTGGGTATGAAATCGAAGCAAATATTTCAAAGGTGGCAAACGGACTTCAAATTGAACAGCTCCTTCCGCAGGAGTTTGAAAAGCTCAGCGGCGGTGAGAAAACGAAGGTGTGCTTAGCGTATTTGCTGCTGCAGAGTCCGGATCTACTGCTTTTGGATGAGCCGACGAATCATCTGGATATTTCTGCGGTAGAGTGGCTTGAACAGTTCTTGAGGGAGCATGATGGAACCGTGGTAATCATTTCCCATGACCGCTATTTCCTCGATCAAGTCGTCAATAAAGTGATGGACCTTGAGGATGGGGAGATCCAGATATACCATCAAAATTACTCTGGCTTCATCCAGGAAAAAGAAGAAAAGCTGCTGCGTGAATTCCAGGCTTATCAGGAGCAGCAGAAAAAAATCAAGAAAATGAAAGAAACGATCAAGCGATTGAAAGAGTGGGCAAACAGGGCAAATCCGCCGAATGAAGGCTTGCACAAAAGGGCACGGAACATGGAGCGCGCGCTGGAACGAATGGATAAATTGAAAAAGCCGATTCTGGAGCGGAAGAAAATGAACCTCCAGCTGGATGCAGCAGATCGATCGGGCAAGGAAGTATTAATGATAAAAGATGGCACAAAGGCTTTTAGAGGCAAGCTTCTCTTCGAAGATATTCAGTTTCAACTGTTCTACCAGGATCGGACGGCCATCATTGGCGACAATGGAACGGGCAAATCGACCATTTTGAAAATGCTCATGGGAGAAATGGCGATCGATGAAGGGGAAGTGAAGCAAGGAAGCAATCTAAAGCTTGGGTATTTGTCCCAGCATCATACGTACCATGATCCCGCCATGCGAGTCATCGATGTATTCCGGGATGAAGTGGCCGTGACGGAAGGGGATGGGAGGCATATATTAGCGAAATTCTTATTCTACGGCCATTCGGTGTTCCGAAAAGTGGGGCAGCTGAGCGGCGGCGAAAGAATGCGGCTCCGTTTGGCTCAGCTCATGTATCAGGACATCAATGTACTGATCCTGGATGAGCCGACGAACCATTTGGACATCGACTCGAGGGATGTGCTGGAGGATGCCCTTGAGGATTTCACCGGGACCATCCTGGCTGTTTCGCATGACCGCTATTTCTTGAACAAGCTTTTCCATAAAACATATTGCATCCACAATAAAAACCTCCACTTTTTCGATGGCGGGTATGAATGGGCGCGAAAGAAAATGATGGAAAAGATGGAGATTCAAGCAGAGATCGTTGAAGAAAAACAAGCATCAGAAGCGACGGTCAAGCATCGCACAGAACCAAAGCAAAAAAAGGTAGACCTTGATGCCCTTGAATCAAGGATGGAGCAATTGGAGCAGGACATCGCTTCGATTCAAACGAATATGCTCCAGGAACAAGATCTCGAAGAGCTTCAATTGCTATACGGGAGACAGCAAACTTTAGAAGTGGAAAAACAGAAGCTTTATCAGGAATGGGAAGAAGCGCTTGGATAATACGAAAAAGACGGCAGAGGTTGCCGTCTTTTTTTGCTCTTTTCTCAAAGGTTGTTGTTTGAAAAGTTTTTCTTTCAAATAACTCCCATATGATGTTGATTGGAGCGGAAGGTGCGAGGCTCCACAGTGAAGCTAGGAGAAATAAGGCGAATGTTCGATTAAGTTCTGCAGGTCGGTGTGCCAACATCGAACGACCTCACATCCTGCGAGGCCATCGGAATGCGATCATCCTGCAACGGAATTCAACCACCCCGGTTATTTTTTGTCCCTCTAATGAATATTTTTCCTAATATTGAAACTTTTTGTAAAGTTATCCGTACATATTGTTAACAAGACAAATCAAGGAGGCGAAGAAGATGTTCGAGTTATTTAAACGCGTGAAGACAATCGTCCAGGCGGAATTCCATGACCTGCTGGATAAAGCGGAGAATCCAATCCATTTGATGGATCAATATTTAAGGGAAATGAAGCTGGAAATTGAAGACGCGGAAAGAGCTACGGCGAAAATGATGGCGGAAGAGAAATTGCTCGCACGAAAAAACACTGAACTTGCTGCTTTGCTTGAAACAAGGCAAAACCAGGCAATGGACGCCCTTCAAGCAGGCAAAGAAGAGCTCGCAAAAAAAGTGATTGAAGATAAGATGAATATCCAAAAAGAGCAGGTCCAATTGGAAGAGCTCCACACGATGACGATGCAGCACGTCGTTGATCTGAAGGATAAGCTTCGCGTGATGAAAAATGAATATCGCGAAATGGAGATGAAGCGGAATACCCTCGCTGCAAGGGCACAGGCAGCTAAAGCAAAAGCCGTGATGAATCAAGCGGTTTCTGCTTCTTCTTCCTCCAATGCGAAAAGCGGATTTCAACGAATGGAGGAAAAGGTAATCAGGCAGGAAGCCGAAGTTCAGGCACATGAAGATTTGCAGCAGGTGAATCAATCGTTGGATGATGAGCTTAAAGAGATTTCTCGGAATAAAGAGGTGGAAGCAGAGCTTGGCCGCCTGAAAGAAATTCTGGCACAAAAAAAACAGTCCGGTTAAGGAATGTAGATCATGACCATTTTTGGAACGCCAATTGAAACGGTTTATTTAATCATCCTCATCATCTCAGGGAGTCTGACCATCCTCTATATCCTTTTTGGCGACTTCCTGGATGGGGTGCTGGACACAGGCGGTTTTATCAATCCAACGATTATCTTGGCCTTTTTTACCTTTATGTCCGCAATCGGATATGTCCTTGAGTACGCATCGCCATTGTCGAACATCGTGGTCCTCATCATTTCCATCATTTGTGCCGCGGTCCTGGTGACATTGCTGAATGTTTTTGTCCTTATTCCATTATCGAATGCAGAGGAGTCACTGGGATATACGGAGGAATCGCTGAAAGGAAGGATCGGAAGGGTGATCCTTTCGATACCGGCCGACGGGTACGGCGAAGTGTTCATCGAGAGCAAAAGCGGGATGATCTCAAAGTCGGCAAGGAGCTTTGATGATGAATCGATTGCTGAAGGAACGAAAGTGTTGATCATTGAGGTGAAGCAGGGTGTCGTCTTTGTGACGCCCCATGAAGAAATAGAAGAACTGTATAGATAGGGGGAGCTCGCATGGGAGCAATGTGGATCATAATTGGAATTGCAGCATTTTTAATTTTGGCGCTGATCGGTGTCTTTGTGTCCAAATACAGAACGGCAGGACCCGATGAAGCACTGATTGTAACGGGAAGCTATTTAGGGGGAAAGAACGTCCACGTCGATGAGTCGGGAAATAAGATCAAAATCATCCGCGGCGGAGGTACATTCGTATTTCCCGTCTTTCAACAAGCTGAGCCTTTGAGCCTGTTATCGAGCAAGCTGGAGGTGACGACTCCGGAAGTTTATACCGAGCAAGGTGTGCCGGTCATGGCAGATGGTACGGCGATCATCAAGATCGGCGGGTCGATCGGGGAAATTGCGACAGCAGCTGAACAATTCCTCGGAAAAACGAAAGGAGACCGAGAAAACGAAGCGAAAGAGGTGCTCGAAGGACATCTGCGCTCGATTCTCGGGTCGATGACAGTGGAAGAAATTTATAAAAACCGCGATAAATTTTCGCAGGAGGTGCAGCGTGTCGCCTCTCAGGACTTGGCCAAAATGGGTCTGATCATCGTTTCCTTCACGATCAAGGATGTCCGTGACAAAAACGGATACCTAGATTCCCTTGGAAAACCGAGGATCGCGCAAGTCAGAAGGGACGCAGACATCGCCACTGCCGAAGCTGAAAAGGAAACGCGCATCAAAAAGGCAGAGGCCGCAAAGGATGCGAAACGAGCTGAGCTGGAAAGGGCGACGGAGATCGCCGAGGCGGAGAAAGAAAATCAAATGAAAATCGCGGACTACCGCCGCGAGCAGGACATCGCCAAGGCGCGCGCCGACCAAGCATATGATCTGGAAACGGCCCGTTCGAAGCAGGAAGTAACCGAACAGGAAATGCAGATCAAAATCATCGAAAGGCAGAAACAAATCGAGCTGGAGGAAAAAGAGATCCTCCGCCGTGAACGTCAATATGATTCAGAAGTGAAGAAGAAAGCGGATGCCGATCGCTATGCGGTCGAGCAGGCAGCCGTAGCGGAGAAAGTGAAGCAGATGGCAGAAGCCGATGCGAACCAATACCGCGTCGAGTCATTGGCAAGGGCAGAAGCAGAAAGGGTCCGGATCGACGGGATTGCGAAAGCGGACGCCCAGCGTGCACAAGGGGAATCCGAGGCAGAAATCATCCGCCTGAAAGGTCTTGCCGAAGCGGAAGCCAAACGGAAAATCGCCGAAGCATTCGAGCAGTTCGGTCAAGCGGCCATCCTCGATATGGTTCTCAAAATGCTTCCTGAATACGCGAAGAACATTGCCAGCCCATTGAGCAACATCGATAAGATCACCGTCGTCGATACAGGCGGAGGCGGGAAAAACAGCGGCGCCAATAAAGTGACCGGCTATGCAACGGACTTGATGTCCACCCTTCAGGAGTCACTGAAAGCATCATCCGGGATTGATGTCCGCGGCCTGCTCGAGAACCTGTCCGGGAAAGGGAACGTTCGCCAGAGCCTCGATGAGATGACACATGAAATGAAGAAATCGAATAACGAAATGGCAGCAGGGAAATCGGCGAATGCGGTTGATGGGGATGCGAGTGAGGAGAAATAACATTAAAACGGTCGTCAGCGATCGATAAGCAAATGGGAGTATGAATCCGCAATGGATTTATACTCCTTTTTTTAAGGAAGGGGTAGAGTGAAAGATAAAAAGTTAAGGATGGTTTGGGTAATTCCAAATCACTTTTACCAAGCATTGAAAATTGTTGTCCTTACGAATTTATAATAAAATAAAAGCAACTATGACTTAAGGATGATACTGTGAAAACCAACAATGACTTATGGGAACAAGCAAAGACGTTTATCGAAACCTGCTACGCGGAGCTTGGCATCGGACGGGAACGGTTGGAAAGCCGTCTGACAGAAGTCCAGCAGCAAATCGGGCGCACCGGGTTTTATGATCATACATTTGAGGAACTCGAGCATGGCGCTAAGATGGCGTGGCGGAACAGCAACCGCTGCATCGGGAGGCTATTTTGGAATACACTCCATGTGTTCGATGCGAGGGAATCGGAAACGGAAGAGCATGTTCGCCGTGATTTGGAAAACCATATAAAATACGCGTCAAATGGAGGGAAGATCCTCCCCACGATTACGATTTTCAAGGCTTCCCACAAGGAAAATAAAGTGCGGATCTGGAACCATCAGCTTATCCGCTATGCCGGCTACGAGCATGAGCA
Organism: Falsibacillus albus; assembly: GCF_003668575.1. Lineage (NCBI taxonomy): Bacteria > Bacillati > Bacillota > Bacilli > Caryophanales > Bacillaceae > Falsibacillus > Falsibacillus albus. Next base: position 51,693 of record NZ_RCVZ01000017.1, read on the forward strand.
TGGCATTGTCGGCGACCCCGATTCCATTCTTTTTACGAAAAAGTGCCTTGAGCTGGGTTGGAAGGGAAAAGGGACGAATTTCGATATCCTTCCGCTCGTCTTTCAGATAGGGGAAAAGGATCCAGCCTATTTTGAAATACCTGAAGAGCTTATTCTCGAGGTGCCGATCACGCATCCTGAATTTGAATGGTTCGAAGACCTGCAGTTGAAATGGTATGCCGTCCCGATGATATCCGACATGAAGCTGGAGATTGGCGGCATTGAATATGAAGCGGCGCCGTTCAATGGCTGGTACATGGGGACAGAAATCGGCGCCAGGAATCTTGCCGACGAATTTAGGTACAACATGCTTCCTAAAGTGGCGTCGTGCATGGGGTTGGACATTAGCCGCCCATCCACCCTATGGAAGGATAAAGCACTTGTGGAGCTGAATATCGCGGTCCATGATTCTTTTAAAAATGATGGAGTGAGCATCGTTGACCACCACACGGCTGCCTCCCAGTTCAAGCTGTTCGAGCAGCAGGAAGAACAGACCGGACGCAAAGTCACCGGCGACTGGACATGGCTGATTCCGCCTGTCTCGCCGGCCACCACGCACATTTTCCATCAACAGTACGACAACAAATGGAACACACCGAATTATTTTTATCAAGAGAAGCCTTATTAAGCTTGGAGTTTTGACTCTAAGCTTTTTTGTTTTAATTATTCCATATTAAATAATGATCCCTTTCCACTTTACAGATTCTAAGTGGGGAGTTCTTGTGCCATACAGTTTTGCCACTGGCCTGTGCAGTCTGATGTGCTGAGTGGTCCTTCCATTTATGGATTGCCTCCAAAGAATCCTCCCCGAATCCTGAATCACGGGCCACGTCAAGAAATCCCTCTAGCTGTGCTGCCAACCCTTCCATTTTATTGGCTGTTTTATCACCATTTGTCCTCTGTGAGAAAAAAATGACGGGATAATAAGGTGGTTCAGGGTATTCACAATTCCACTCATCGATAGTCACTCCAAATTTAATCATTCTTATCCTTTTTCTTCGAAAATAACAAACTTAAAAACTCTAGTTGGATATTCCTTTATTTTGAAATAAATAAGGTAAATAAGACTAGAAAACATAGAGCCTTTACTGATAATTTACACAAAACGCATAGATATACCTGGAATCGTTTACACAATCATAAAAAAGGACGAAACTTTCTACCTATTCATCTACAAAATTCGACATGTTTAAATAGATATTGGAGAGTTTTCCTAAATCAAACAAAAGAGGTGGAAAGAGTGAAAGCAGTATTTTCGGCAATTATGTCATTAGCAATCATTACTGGTACTTTTTTAACACCGGGCATGGCCCAAAAAACATCCGCTGCAACCATTCATGATGTTGTCATCAATGAAGTGGCGTGGATGGGAACGACGACATCTTACAATGATGAGTGGATGGAGCTTTACAATCCGACTTCATCGGATATCGACCTGAGCGGCTGGACACTGAAGACTCCAGACGGTTCGGTATCGGTCAATCTAACAGGGACGATCAAAGCCAATGGATATTTCCTATTAGAACGCACGGATGATAGCACGATCCCGTATACTGCGGCAGATATGATTTACAGCGGTGCACTCGCAAATTCCAATGAGTCATTGGAATTATACGACTCCTCAAGCAACCTCATCGATTCCGTCGGCAGCTGGTACGCAGGCGATAACACAACGAAAGCGACAATGGAAAGAGTGGATGCCACAGCGGACGGAAATTCAGCCAGCAACTGGAAGAGCTCGACGGCTTCTTACAACGGCGGATATGGCACACCGAAAGCAGCCAACACCGCTTCCGCAAAAACGACGGAGCACCTGAATCATGTAAGTGAAGCTTTGAATGCCATCAACGTTTACTTTAACAAAAGCGCTCTGACACAATATGCTTCTGCAGGAAACGAAGCGAACTATAATGTAAACCTCGAAAATCGTTTAATCAAACGTTTGAATAGTGCAACATCAACGATCGATATGGCTACATATGAAATCAATTTGCCTCATGTCATCGATACACTTATGCAAAAAGCAGCGGAAGGCGTCCAAGTCCGGATCCTGGCTGATGCGAAAGATGCGACAGACCCTTATTACACTGAGCGCTACCAAACGATGCGCCTTTATTTAGAAAAAATGGAACGTGGGGAAGACGGTACGCTTGGAACCAGCGATGACGTTCACATCTTCTCAGACTCACCGATGTTTGCCGTGGAGGATGCGGCGAAACGAAGCGAATATGGACTTCCGGCAGACCTTTCCGACATCCCGACGAAAACCGTTGATGTAGGAAGTTCTTCCATGACAGGCCACCTGTTCGTGGATGGTGAAGAAAAAGCAGCGAATGCCTACTATTCACCTGATCATCAAATGCACAATAAATTCGTGCTTGTCGACAATCAATGGGTCTTCACCGGCAGCTGGAATTTCACCGTAACAGGGCTTTACGGTGATGATACGAACATGCAGCAAGGAATTCTTGATGGAAATCAGCAGCATTCCGTGGAAATCAACTCACCTGAGCTAGCTTCCATTTATAAAACGGAATTCGAAGAAATGTGGGGAAGCGGTACGGCGCAGCCAGATCCAGCCGTTTCAAACTTCAACACCCGCAAAATAGACAACACGCCGCACGTATTGGACATCGGCGGCAAAAAAGTCGAAATCTATTTCTCCGGCGGCGATGATGCATTGGGCCACCTTGCCAATCTTGTGAAAAATGAAGCGGACTACAGCGCCTACTTCACGATATTTGCATGGAGCGACCAGACGCTTGTCAACGAACTCAAGAACAAATGGGAAGGCTCCTACGCTGACCAAACAGGTACACTGACAGGATTCGACGTCAAAGGTGTATACGATGCAAGCTACTGGAACCAGTGGTGGTCTGCAAGTGTGGAAATGCGCGGAGTAACAGCGTCCCAGTCCAGCACGAACAACCCGAATATCCGCTGGAACAACCCGGCGCCGGTTTATAAGGACGCCGAAACAAGAAAGATGCATGCGAAGACGATGATCATCGATGCAGATACAAACAGCGATCCAACCGTTGTCGTCGGTTCCACCAACTGGAGCACAAACGGCAATAGCAACAACGATGAAAACATGCTGTTTATCCATGACGCAGCCGTAGCCAACCAATTCGTCCAAGAATTCGACGCACGCTACACAAGCGCAGGCGGAACAGTGAATTAAATAGCGATCCATAAAAAATGGAGCATAAAACCTGTTTGGTTTTATGCTCCATTTATCTTTGACCAAGGCCTTTGATAAATGGATGGTGGTCCTGTCAGGCCTGTTTGAGAATTAATGCATCTGCCTCATATCAAATGTGAGGAGTCCCACATATGGTATAAAAAGCAAAGTACATTCATCCCGATTAATGGACGATATCAGCTGCTTTAATGGTGTGCAAATTTATTTTCAATTTCCAAATGGTTGAGGAGGATTTTTAAGCATATCATCTTAAAGGGAGACGTATATTCTAAGGAAAAGGAGGGATATGGATGGCTAAAGAGGTTAAAAAAGCAAAGATTGTAATCGATTATGATGGTGGATTGACATTAGATGAAAATGCTGCCTTTGAAGACGCTTTGCGTGCGGTCCTGAACTCATTACCAGATTCCGATGAAGTCAAGGTTAAAGTAGAATTTGATGATGAAACAGAGGCTGAATTCAAATTGGATGCTGAAGAAGATGACGATGACGAAGACGATGAAGATGAGGATGAGGATGAAGATGAAGTTGAGGAAGCAGAAGAGTTAAAGAAAGATGATGACGACGATTATTGGTAAACAATAGTTTAACAATTTAAATCTTCATTAGCCCTTTTTGTGCGTTGCTGTTCAAAAAGGGTTTTCAATACATGAAAAAGAGGACGAGTTTAAAAAAGGAGTATTGTCATCACCATGACAATACTCCTTTCTATTAGCATGCTATTTATGAATTGGCAGTCTCATCAAACATGTCCAGCAGCTCAGATGCAACTCTTTTCCATTCATAGTGTGTGAGAGCGAGCTTTCTCCCCGTTTCCCCCATTTCTCTCATCAATGAAGGATCGGATAGTATTTTTGAGATGCTCAAGGCAAACTCATTAGGATCCTCTGGGTTTTCCACTACGTAGCCATTCTTTCCAGGAATGATTACTTCAGCATTCCCTCCTCGTGCTGTCGTAACAAGAGGCAGGCCCGCTGCCATTGCTTCATAATGGACACGTGCCAAGGGCTCCTGCCATTGGGACGTACAGACAAATAAATCTGAAGCTGCAAACCATTTTTGGATCTCTGAAGGAGAGACGAAGCCTGTGCTAACGACTGGGATGGATAATTTATTTGCCAATGCTTTTATATAGGCGATGTAATCCGTCAACTCATTCTGGCTGAACCATTTGCTGCCTACAATGACTAATGCTAAGTCGGGGAACTTTGTGGAAAGCTGGGGTAGTGCCCTGATCAGTTTATCGACCCCTTTATTTTTAGAAAGCCGTCCTGCAAATAAAATGACGGTTTTGTTCTCCAGCCCATTCTCTTTGCGCAGTCTATTTCTCACATCATTCATCCAGGGATGTTCTCCAGGGAGAAAACGATTTGTATCAACACCGGAATAAATCGTTCTTATCTTCGATGAAGCTTCCGGATATAGGGTCCGTATTACATTGCCGACATAATTGCTGACTGTGGAGATGTTAGAGACCTCTTTGAGTGCTTTTTTGGCTTCAAACGGGTGGATTTTGTCTTTATTGAACATATCGTTATGCATGCTTAAAGTTATTTTTGCTAGAGGAGCAGCATTTCTTACTGGTAAAACAAGTCTGGGCCGGTTAAAAATATGAATCAAATCAAAGTTGTTGGAAAATAAATATTTCACAATCCCATTTTGGTAAATTTCAAATATTTTACCAGGTATGCGAACATACTTGATTCCATTTATTGTTTCCTCATTCGGAAGTGAAGGATCGCTAATTCCCAGCACTGTGATATCATGGGATTTCCCTAATATCGGGAGGACGCCTTCGATATAGGTTTGAATCGCGCCGCCAAGCACAGGCGGAACTGGGAGCTTTTCTGTGCAGATCATAAGGATTTTCATCATTTGATTAATTCGCTCCAATCCTTTTTGATTTCTTCAAGTACAGCCCATTTTGACTGTTCCAAATCATCAATAGTATGAATGAGGGCTGATGTCTCAGCATTGAGAAACATTTCAGGCTCATAGACTATTTCTTTAATATTTTTATAGAATTCATTAGGTAAAGATAAGTCGATTATTAATATGTCAAAAAGCTCTGGTGTGATAGGATTTTCATTGTGGTAAGCAAGTATCATTTCCTTGACCCATTCAGGATCCCATGTAAATAAATCCGCCATTGTTCCGGTTATCAGCTTTCGAAGATCACGAATCGGTAAGTCAAAGGAAACTCCATCCAAATCGATGATCCACATTCCGTGGGCTCCCTTTTGTCCATTGGACCAGCCATAATCTTGATGGACCAATCCAAAATGCTGATTCCCTTTTGTGACTAAATTTACATATTCGGAATGCAATAGAGCGTCTAGGCTCTCCTTTGCCTGTTTCTCAAATTTGTCCACAACGGACAATAATGTTTTGCTCGCAGGCATTTCATCATAGGCAAGGGCAATATTTCTGAACCAATCCATTTTATAGATCATCTTTTCGTAAAATTTCGGCCATTTGTGAAGTCTGGAGACTCTTTCAGCACCTGCTGGGGGAACATAGCCTTTGCTAAGCCGATGAAATTCACCGAGTGCTGCACATAACTGTTTAGCCCCCTCGAGGTCTTTTGAGACAGGAGATAATGGTTCGATCCATTCAGCGACAAACCATAATTTCCTTCCGGCACATACACTCATATTTCCATTTCTTGTTCTGATGATGGGCGGTACATTCGCTTTTTTTTCCATCACTAAATATTCCTGTGCTCCCAAACTGAACAAACTTCTTGTCGGCCTGCGATGCAGCAGTTTTAAACTTTTAGGACCTTTATCCGTTTCGAGCTTCCATATGGCCCCTCCTTTATCAGGCTTCGTTGTGACGACTGTCCTGCCGTACACCTCGAAATCATAAAACTCCTGAACCCTATCCGCGAGTTGTTCGATATATTCCGGTACGAAAAAATCTGAATCTGTTTCCCTCACTTCCCAAGATTCAATAATATTCTTCATCAATGACCTCTCCCGTTTTAGATTTTATATTGTGACATCAAGCATTGGATATATTTTTTCTTTGCATATTTAATCTCAAGAGGGGGGGCGCCCCTCTCCCTTTTTAGTACCATATGTTCAGTAAAAAAAAATGTATAGGGAAGATGTCCCGAATTTGGAGTGGTGATTATAAATCAAGATTGTCTAAAATGGGTCATTTTCCTAAAAAGTCAATGCCTCCAAACATTATGTCTTTTCTTTCATATGAATATATAAACGAAAACTTACGAAAAAAGGGGGGGAATCCATGAAGATCAGAAAAGCCATCATCCCTGCAGCAGGACTTGGAACAAGATTTCTTCCAGCCACTAAAGCACTGCCAAAAGAAATGCTTCCCATCGTGGATAAACCGGCAATTCAATACATTGTAGAAGAAGCTGTCGCATCAGGTATAGAAGATATCATCATCATCAGCGGAAGAAATAAGCGCTCAATCGAAGATCACTTTGATCGATCGTATGAATTGGAGGAAAATCTTTTTCAAAAAAATAAGCATACACTCCTTTCTCAAGTTCAGCAGATTTCAGATTTGGCCAATATTCATTACATCCGCCAAAAGGAACCAAAGGGGTTGGGTGACGCTATTTATTGTGCAAAAAGCTTTATTGGAAATGAACCATTCGCCATTTTATTGGGTGACGATGTCGTAGACTCAACCACTCCATGTTTAAAACAGTTGATGAACATATTCTACAAATACCATTGCTCGGTGGTGGGAGTCCAGACTGTTTCAGAGGAGGATGTTTCAAAGTATGGCATCATCAAGCCAAAAGGGGCTGATATAGATAAAAATGTCATCAATGTCGAGGAGGTTATCGAAAAACCGGATAGCCTCAATGCCCCTTCACGATACGCGGTTATGGGAAGGTATATTTTGATGCCGGAGATATTTGATATTTTAAAAAACCTTACTCCAGGTTTGGGTGGGGAAATTCAATTGACGGACGCCATACAAATCTTGATTCAATCCCAAACTGTCGTTGCCTATCATTTTCAGGGGAAGAGATATGATATCGGGAATAAGATGGGCTTTATCCGTGCTACATTGGACTACGCCATGAAGCGGACCGATTTTCGAGACGATGTTATTCAATACTTGCAGCAATTACTTGCCGGAGAGCAAGGTGGAGAATAGGTACCTGCCGATAAAATCATGCTGATTTCTGGGGAGGCGCCTTTCCCGATTTGGCAATTGCACATAGTTTATAGAAATGATATACAGCCATGTAGTTGAGGCTTTTGGAGATGTCGTGTATATGAAAATAGCAATTATTGGGGCGGGGTATGTTGGAACGACCACTGCTGCAGCGTTTGCCCATCATGGTCATGAAGTGTTTGTCGCTGATAACAATCAAGAAAAAATTAAGGCCTTTCAGCGTTTGAAAGTTCCATTTTATGAAGATGGGCTTGAGGAAGCCTTGAAGGAATTTATTCAGAAAAACCTGCTATCCTTTACCACAGATATTAAACAAATCATTCAAGGTTGCGAAGTCATATTTCTGGCAGTCGGGACTCCTTCACTGACAACCGGCGAAGCTGATCTTTCCTATATAAAGGAAGCAGCCAAAGAAATTGGCAGGTACATGAACGATTATAAAGTCATTGTCATTAAGAGTACCGTACCAGTCGGAACGGTAAATTATGTACAGGAAGTCATTCAGGATGAACTGAAAGCAAGGAAATCCAATATTCCTTTCGACACAGTGTCCAATCCGGAATTTCTGAGGGAAGGAAAAGCAATGGAGGATGCCATCGATCCAGAACGGATCGTCATAGGCAGTGATTCGGAAAGAGCAGAAACAATCATGAGAACCATATACAAGGAATTTAGGTGTCCAAATATTATGTGCACTTCCCCAAAAAATGCTGAAATGATCAAATATGCCTCCAATTCTTTTTTAGCAGCAAAGATTTCATTTATGAATGAACTTGCCAGGCTTTGTGATGTACTTGGCGTTGATGTGGCCGAAGTTTCGAAAGGAATGGGGCTGGACAGCAGGATCGGCCATCAATTTCTACAAGCTGGCATTGGCTATGGGGGATCGTGTTTCCCGAAAGATACAAAAGCGCTGGCCCAAATTGCACTTCAAAGGAATCTTTCGCTTGGAATTGTTGAAGCAGTGTGCGCTGTAAATGAAACGCAGGCACAATGGTTTTTGGAAAAAGCAGAAAACGCACTGGGAAGTTTTTCAGGTAAACAGATAACTGTCTTGGGGCTTACCTTTAAACCGGATACGGATGATATCCGGGAAGCCTCGTCATTGAAAATAATCGATTATTTGGTGAAGAAAAAAGCATTGATTTCAGTTTTTGATCCGAAAGGAATGGAGCATGTAAAAAAGCTGTTTCCAGGCATTAGTTATAAAACAGATCCTTTACAAGCACTTACAAACGCAGATGCAGCAATCATTGCGACCGAATGGAAGCAATTCACCGAATTGGATTGGAAATCAGCTAAAAAGGTAATGGCACAGCCGTATATATTTGATGGAAGAAATTCACTTGACCCCGAAGTGATGAAAAATTTGGGATATGTATATATGGGTGTTGGCAGGCCCCCTCTATAAGGTCCTATGCGATTTATCATCCTAAATGGGAAAGGAGGTGTGGCACTTGCAGCAAAATGATACATTCGTTCTGATTACAGGTTGTGCAGGATTCATCGGCTTCCATGTGGCAAAAAAATTGTTGGCAGAAGGGGTCAAAGTTGTTGGACTTGATAATTTAAATGAATATTATGATACGAAGCTGAAAGAAGATCGTTTAAATATATTGAAGACACAATCAAATTTTCACTTTATAAAAGGATCGATCGAAAACGACGAATTGCTTGAAAGCATATTCACTCAATTCAAATTTGACAGTGTCATCCATTTGGCTGCACAGGCTGGTGTTCGATACAGCCTGAAAAATCCGGAGGTCTATATCCAATCGAACCTTGTTGGATTCGCAAACATCCTTGAATGCTGCAGAACCTTTCAAATCAAGCATCTGATATATGCTTCCACCAGTTCTGTCTATGGGAAGAACAAGCAGATCCCATTTTCTTGTGAAGATCGGACGGATCATCCCATCAGTTTATATGCTGCGACGAAAAAAGCAAATGAGCTCATGGCTCATGCATACACCCACTTATATCAACTACCCACAACCGGCTTAAGGTTTTTCACAGTATATGGTCCTTGGGGGAGGCCGGATATGGCTTTATTCACTTTTGCTGAGTCCATAACCAAAGGGGAGCCGATCAACCTCTTTAATCATGGCAGAATGAAGCGGGATTTCACCTACATCGATGACGTGGTGGAATCTATATGGCGAATCTTGAAAACCCCTCATCAGCCCGAATCCCCCAACCTTTACCGCATTTATAATATTGGAAACCGCCATCCAATTCAATTGGACTATTTTGTTCAGCTTATAGAAGAAAAATTGGGTATGAAAGCACAAAAGAATTACGTGGCGATTCAGCCTGGCGATGTGTTGGAAACATATGCTGATATAGATGAATTGGTTAAAGATTTCGGATATGCTCCCATGACATCGATCGAGGATGGAATTACCCGTTTTGTGGAGTGGTTTAAAGAATACTACTAGATTAAATAGCAACATTTATAAAAAACAGATCCAAATAAGCAGGAATTTACACGATCGGGCACATGACCAGCAATGGTTTGTGCCCGGTTTTTTTTTTTTTGATGAGGAGAACGCAAAGGTGATGACAAGGGAAAATATGTTAATATAAATTGGAATGATGTTTTGTAAGGGGGAGCACATATGACAAAGAATCTCTTGATGCTATTTTTAGGTGCATTTGTTTCCTGGCTGGCCATCAGCCTGGTTTCACACAATTTTGGGGTAACCAGTTTATTTGTTTTTTTCCTATGGTCCTCTATCGGCTATGGGGTAGGGAAGAAGGATGTAAAGCATTGATTAAAAAAAGATATTGGATACTAATGCCCCCGTTTTTGATCATTGGAATAGTGTTAATGAAGTTATCACCACAGCATTTAAGACCATATGTACTTCTAATACCCATCGTGTTTTGGATTGTTTACTACCTGTGGGGATACATAGAAAAGAAAAGGAAATAGAAATTATCTCTCAAAGCAGATACTTTTCTGGAATGGGATCGTGCTTCGTAATGGTATTTGGTATGCCTTTTGGAATATTCATATTTTATCGCGTTGATAGTGCGAGAATAAAATGATTGTGTTGATCAAGCGTACATGGCCCGTGGAAAGCTTGCATCCTGGAGTGGAAATTAAATGTCATTCCTGATAATCGTGTTTGTAAAATCCTGAACGGCTCTTGTGAAGTCGTTCGCCTCTTCAATGAACGGAAAATGATTGCTATGTTCAAAAATCACCAATTGGGAATGCGGCATCACTTCATGCAGCTCCTTTGAGAAAATCAGAGGGCATTGAACATCATATCGACCACAGGGGATGAGCGTGGGAATTTTTATATGTTTTAATTCCGTTCGTACATCATAGGTTTTCAACTCTTTGTTATACGCCTGCATTCTTTTTCTTATGATCTTACTGGATGGCCGATCACGGAAATACTCATCATACTTTTCGGGTTCATGGAGAGATAGCTCAATCAGCTTCCTGCTGGCTGAGCGTTTTTTTGTTTTCGAAACAAATGGAAGCATCAAGGTGAGAAAAATCTTGGTGACTTCCTTGCGATGTGTCCCCGTCTTAAAGTTATAGATGCAATTGTCTGGCTCCAGAAATTCCTTCGATGCAGAAGTGCCGCATAAGATAAGTTCATCCAACACTTCGGGGTGGCTGGCGGCATAGGTCAATCCTAAAAAGCCGCCGGTAGAATGGCCGGCGAAAGACCATGTTGAGAAGCCTAGCGCAGTCCGGATGCTTTCAAGATCCTTAACGGTCTCAGCCATGGTCAGTTCAGTTGAACGGTGTGCCTTTGATGAATTTCCGGCCTCTTTTAAGTTGACTAAGATGACTTTGTAAAATGGGGATAGACAATCTGCAAACGAAGAGCCGCTGTTGGAAAATTCCTGGTAAAGGTGTGTGACACACAAAGGTTGGCCATTACCGCTGATAAATACTTCGAACGAACCTCTTTCTGTATGGATGATTCTTTGTTCATAACCTGCCAACGTTAGTCACCGCCTCTATCATACTGAATGATCAATCATGATAATTTTTTAAAAAACAAAAGGAAAAATATGTTAAAATAATTATAACACGAATTACATATTTCAGTTTCTAGAAAAAGGTCATTCAAAGAAAGGAGAGTTGACCATGAAGGCTGTTAAAATAGTGAGCATTACCTGTTCTTTAGTTGTCATCCTGGCTGTCGGCGGATTTGGTATTTACGAATGGACCACTGAAGGAATCATTAGTCCCACAACCCTTTTCTTTGTTTTTATAGGTATTGCGTTTTTATTTCAATCGCTGACTTGGGGTGAGATGGAAGGGAAGCATGAAGCGGAAAAAGATGAAGTGGAAAAACGCATCACTCTATTAAGCTCGAAAATAAGCTACTACGTCTTGCTTGGGTTGATGGTGCTTGTGTTGATTGTTTCAGAGAAGGTCACTTCCCTAAATGATATTAAAAATCTCCCGCTGGTTTTGGTCATCGGGCTTGCGTGTATAACGATGCCGATTACGGAGTTTGTCGTTTCGAAAAGGGTTCGATGACCCAATATCGTGCAAGTACAATTTCAAGAGAAATGAAGAGAGTTTCATGATCCGCCCATAAAAAGTGCGAATTTTTATTTTTTTTTAATCACCCAATAACTTAGAAGCAAATAAATGATGCCAATACATAAAAGGAATAGTGCAATTTTAGATCCCAGGGCCCTATAGGACACGAAAAATACGGCCGTGAACCCAGCACCGAGGAGGATGCAATATCCGGTGTATAGAAATTTTAGTCGCTTATGTTTAAGCAGGAATGAGCCAACTAAGGTGATGATGCCTAGAAGAAGCAGGGTGCCAGAAGTGATCATTGCGGTGTCGACTGCAGAGGAATCAGCTTGATCTCCATTCAAGGCGCTGCCCAATCCAATTCCGATAAAGGAGAGAAGCCCGTATCCAATTGACGCAATGATGGTCAGCGAGCCGACTACAAGGCTGATCATCTTTGTAAACAGATACTCTTCCATACTCATTCACCTCATAACGAGTTTATGTTAAATAAAGTATATATGATTTCATATTCGATTTCGCGCTTTACGCAAAAAATTCAATAAGTGCGCAATAAATAGGATTTGCGGGCAATAATCCAGAGAATGACGCAATAATCCTAATTTACGTGCAAAAACTTATAAGAAACGTGCAAAACCCCATTGCCGGGAGTGAGACGGCAACAGGGTTTTCGTGGTTCACTATTAATTTGCTTCCTTAAGTTGTGAGTAGACGACGAGTCGCTTTGAATTTTCCGTTGTTTTCGGATCGTAGACGCCTGCGCACGTAATCAAGTTGAGATGGCTTCCGTAGGAGAAGTTGAAAATATCTTTGACCGGGGAGTCGTCCCGGATATACGTTTCAACGCTTGTGACGGCAAAGACACGCTTCTTATTGTTTTCACCGGTGATGATGATTTCGTCGCCCTTTTTCAAATCCTTCAGATAGTAAAAGACGGCTGGGCCTTTTTTGCTGTCGACATGTCCATCGATGACGGCATTCCCAGGCTCGCCGGGCTTGTAGCCGCCCTCATACCAGCCGGTTGATTCAAATCCTCCCGGGACGCCCATTTTTCCATTGGCGAGCCTACCGACCTTTTCAACCTTCGCATCCACATCGATTGCCGGGATCTGGATCCTGACAGGAACAATTCCAGTTCGTTCATCTTTGACGATTTTGTCCGCGAATTTAGAAGGGGTAGTGGTCGTTGAAATCGTATGATCGCCCTTTGGATGAGCGATTTTCACCGGCGGAACATCCTTGCGATGACTTGCTTCCTGTTTGGAAGAACTGTTGGCTGACGTGACGAAGCCAGCCACGACGAGTGAAATGGCGATTGCAAAGAAAAGAAGTGGTAACCGTTTCATGAAGCTTCAGCCTCCTTTTTCTAAAGATGTTTTCTTATAGATGATTATTTCGTTATTGGGAACAAGCCATCTATAAAAAAACATAATCGGGATTTTAGATTTTTTATCAAAAGGTTGTTTTCAATAGTTTCTTTAATAAAAATTCATCATAGGGTGTTGATTGGAGCGGAAGGTGCGAGACTCCGGAGGGAAGCGAGGAGATATAAGAGGGATGTTCGATTAAGTTCGGCACGTCGTGTGCCAACATCGAACGACCTCACATCCTGTGAGGCCCCTCGGAAAGCGAGCATCCTTCCGCGGAAATCAACCTTGTACAAACTTTTCGTATAGAACCTATCAAAAGAAGAGGAGGGGGAGGCCCCTCCTCCGATATCATGATTATTGCTGGTTTGCTTTTTTCTTTTGAAGAGCGAGAGTCGTTGCCCCTGCCGCTGCAAACAATCCAGCAAGGATCCATTCGAATGGTACTTGATCATGCTGTTGGGAAGTGCCGCCCATACCGGTTTTCGGCATTTGGGATGGCATGTTCCCCATGAATTTGTCTGGGAATTGATCGACAAATGCAGCGGATAAGCCCTTCGCAGGGTTCAGCATATGGGCATACGCTTCACGGATTTGATCGTATTCTTTGTTATAATTGCCGGCTTTATAGTTATCAAGTGCGCCGGTTAACTGTTCGACGTGTGTTTGCAGGCCATTGGCGATCTCTGTTGGATCGACTCTTCCATCTGTTGCCGTTCCTAGGAATTTCGAGAATTCTGAACGGTAGTTGTCAAGGTGTTTGATGGCTTCATCCATTTTTGCCTGGTCGCCGGCTGCTTCAGCTTTCGTGTAGTCGACGAAGTAGCCGATGTGTTCGGACCACATTTTCTTGAACTGCTGCCCGGCATCACCTCCGTATACAGAAGAGATGGCTTTTGTCAGTGCATCCGTGTTGGCTGCCAATGCATCAGCGGAAGCTTGGAAATCTTTTGATCCGTCTAATCCGTTTTGCATGGCACTCACGGCAAGTCCGGCATGTTCAGTAAGTAAGTGGTTCAAAGTAGAACGTAAATCTGCTGCTGGCGTCACAGCCATTGTGTTATTGAATTTATCCGGGAATTGCATCGTGATGGCATTGGATAATCCTTTTGCAACCATTCCCATATGATCCATCGCTTCATGCTCATATTTGTACGCTTTGTCATAGTCGCCGGCAACATAGCTGTCAAATGCGCCAATCAATTGATTGATATGCATTTGAAGACCTTCTGCTAAGGAAGCTGCTTCTAGTCTTTTTCCGGTTGCTTTTTCCAGGAATTTTGAAAAGTCATTTTTGTAGTTTGCTAGGTTCTTCAATGCTTCATCCTTTTTCGCCTGGTCATTGGCGCCTGTTGCTTTTACATAGTTGACGAAGTAGCCGATGTGATTCTTCCAAATCGTATCGAATTGCTTTCCGGCTTCATCGCCATATACGGAAGAAATCGCTTTTGCCAGGTCATCGGCATTGGCGTTCAATGCTTGTGCAGAAGCATCAAAGTCTTTCGCCCCTTCAGCTCCTTTTCTCATCGCTTCGACTGCTAAGTATGCATGCTCGGTGAGTAAGTGATCCAAAGTAGTTCGAAGCTCTACAGCGGGAGTCATGACAGATGGCTTTTCTGCTGCGAAGGAAACTGTCGTAGTGGCAGGGAGGATCAAGGACATGCTAAGAGGAATGGCTACTAATGATTTGCGGAATTTCATATTGTATCTCTCCTTTTTGTTTGTTTTTCATAAAGCTAACGAGAGTGGATTCGAGTTGGATCACTATTTTTCTAAAAACTTTTAAAAAAATGATAGAATCTTGTAGGAATTTTGCTGGGGAAGCTGCTGGAAGCTTTGATATGAAAGGGGATTATAGTTATTTAATCAAACTTTTGGTTTTAGCGATTAAGTATGGGAATTAATCAAGTCATGCTTGATTTGTGGAATTTTTACTTAATAAAAAAATCCCTTTCTGAAAATTTTTCTATTCATCAGAGGCATGTGCAAGGTTGATCTCCGCTGCAGGATGCTCGCTTTCCGAGTGGCTCGCAGGATGTGAGGTCGTTCGATGTTGGCACACGACGTGCCGAGCTTAATCGAATATCCGCCTTACATCTCCTCGCTCCGCTGTGGGGTCCCAGCTTTCCCGCTATTCCCTCCGGAGTCGCGCAGCTTCCACTCCAATCAACTCAGTCTGATGAATTATTAATACAACAAAAAATAGCAGAACCATTTCGGATTCTGCTATCAGGTATTCATTATAATTTTGATGCGAGCACCATGTTTCCTTTTGGCGTCTGGCTGTCGGCGTTCGGTTCGAGGGTGATGGCGACGGTGTCGTATTGCGATAGGTCCTGGTCTTCTTTTTTGTCCATCCGGAAGACGACTGCTCCATCACCGGTCGTGCTGGACTTGAAGGCGCCGGCCCTGATTGGCTTCTTGTCTTTGATCAGCCATACTTGGTAGACCTCGTCACCTTTCAGCTTGGCAAGGTTGGAGGCTTGAATGACCATGCTGACGTTATCTTTCTGCTTCACAAATGAAGCCATTCCGCTGGCATTGCTGTCCACAGGATTAAGGGCCAAATATTTGACGACTTGATCGACGGCAGCTGTTTTATTGACTGCGCCATTTTGCTGGACTTGACTGCCCAAATAGAAGTTGGCGCCAACCGAAAGCAATAGGGCTGCTGCCATCGCCGGCAATAGCCATGCCCGTTTTTGGGCAGGATGTTTTTCTTTCATCGGCGTGACCGGGGCAATCGGTTCTGGTTGAGGATTGGGATTGACCGTGTCAGGCGTGACTTCCTCGTCTTCTTCAAATACACGCATGAGGACTCTTTCTTTCATACCTTCAGGAGGGGAGACAGCTTCCGATTCAAAAGCCAGGTCGGATGTCAGCTCTGTCCATTCCTTTAATTCTTCTCGGCAATCCGCGCATTGTTCCAAATGCTCTTCAAACGCTCTTTTTTCACTTTCGCTCAAGCTTTGATTGAAATAATCGATTAAATTCTCACATTGGCTATAGTTCACTTTGTCCCCCTCCTTCCTTTTCCATTATGGACCGCAGATGCTTTAGTGCAAGCCTGATCCTTCCTTTTACTGTTCCTAAAGGCAATCCAGTTGAGTCGGATATTTCTTTATGCGTTTGTCCTTTAAAATAAAACAGATCGATGATTTCCTGCTGGTCGATCTTCAAATCGGCAACGGCTTTTCGGACGATTGTCCTTTTTTCCTTCCATTCCGCTAAGTCTTCAGGGGTTTCTTCATCTACCTGCAATGAATCCTTTTCCATATATTCATAGCTTTCCTGCGATTTCTGCTTTCTCAAAATATCGAGGGCAGTATTCCGGGTCAACGTAATGAGCCAGGAAGAGAATTTCCCTTTCTCCTTGGAATAGGGGGCATGCTCTTTCCAGAGCTTGATGAAGACCTCTTGGATGACGTCCTCGGCAAGCTGGGCATTCCCTGTCATTTTATAAGCAAAGGAAAAAAGCAGCCGCTCATAACGATCATAGAGCATTTCCAGTGCGGGCTTATGTTTCTGCCGCACTCTTTCATACAGTTCTATCTCTGTCATTTCAGGCATAGAGTACTCCTTTTTTATGATGAATAGTTTCATCATACTAAAACGCAGCATGGATTCACAAATTTTACTATGTATAGATAACGATAAAAAAAGGTATTTGGATCATGAAATCCCATCATTATTGTAAAATGAATCTCACGAAAATGAAATTGGGTTTTTCCTATGACTGTTGGAGCCGCTGGTTATAAATAACTTGATGCAGCCGGAGCAAATGTCTGAACTCATCGAAGAAGAGCCGGTCATAGCTTGAAAAATCGTAGACAGCAAAGAAATCTTCAAGAAAATCGGATTCGACTCCATTTAAAACGCCGGATATCTCGATTGGGATCTTCAGATGAAGGTAAAGATGCCCAAAACCGAACTGATTGAATATTCCTTTGATTTCCAATTGTTTCACGTGAAAAAACTCCTTTTGATTGGTAATAGCCCTCTATTCTGTAAGCTTGTGCTGCTTCATTTTGCCTTTTGCAGTATCGAAATTTGTCGGCTTTTCCCGAATAATCGATATATAGCAATCTTCGCAGATAAATTCTCGGTTTTCGGAGATAAAATGAAAAGTTCGCAGATAAATGGCCCGATTTCGATGATAAAACTCTTGTAGACTCGAAAATTCCTCTTTTTCAGCATGGTCAAAAGGGAATGGAGCCTATACGAATGATTTGAAAAAAGGAAATAAGCGCTCATTGTCGAATAATGGGAGGGTGAAGATCAATTAACAAAGGGGGAGCCGAGCGTGGCAGTCGAAACGAAAATTGATAAAACCTTTCATGAATATCACAGGGAGTTGGCCGTTCAATATTTCAACAAAGTTTGGGATTTGATGGAGATGAAAGAAAGGACGATTGAAGAAGCTGATGAAATGGTCCATATGGCGCATGCTTCACGACTCCATTGGGGATTTGTCGGGGAGCCGGTGAACAAGGCGAGGGGAGAGTGGCAGATTTCGCGCGTCTATACTGTGGTGGACCGCTCAGAGCCTGCGCTTTATCATGCACAGCGCTGCCTGGATATTTGCCTGGAGCACGGAATCGGCGACTTTGATCTGGCGTTTGCCTATGAAGCATTGGCCCGCGGCTATAAAGTGAAGGGCAATGAGGAAAAGAAAGAATATTATTTGGAAAAAGCAAGGGAAGCAAGCAAGGACATTGAGAAAAAAGGGGACTTGGATGTCCTGCTTGGCGATTTAGAGACCATTTAAAGAAAAGCAGCAGCCGCATCCGGCCGCTGCTTTTCTATTTAGATTGGGAAGTCATCTTGTTCTAGCAAAGACGCACGTATCGATCAGCTCGCTGCCATCGGCGGAGCGCATGTTATTTTTCAAAATTCCTTCGAGCGTGAATCCTAACTTCTCCGGGATGTTTCGGCTTCGGACATTGTTCGGGTCGCAGCGGATCTCCAGCCGGCGTGCGTTCAACTCGTCAAAGGCGAATTTCGTAATCCCTTGCACTGACTCGAGCATGTACCCTTTTCCGCTGTGGCGGGAGTCGATCCAGTAGCCGATTTCGAATTTTGGAATGGACCAGTCAATTCGGTGGAGGCCGGTCGATGCAACGAACTGGCCCGTTTCCTTCAGGAAGACGAGCAGACGCAAATCCTCCCTTTTTAAAAATTTGAGGTGCGATTCACGGATATTGGCTTCCACATCCTCAACGGACTGCGTGGATTGGGCGAATTGCATCCATGCCTTCAGCTCTGGCTGCGAAGATTCGATTGCCTCGTGTATGGCTCTTCCATCGCCGGGGAGCGGCATGCGGATGATCAGGCGCTCCGTTGAAAATTCATGGGGAAAATCAATCAAAATCGGATTCATGGTGGACACTCCTTTTTTGTAGATCAGTAGATTGTTTTGTTTATTCTACTATAAAGGAACTGGGAATAGGGGGAAGCAGCCAAAAATATTTGGATAAATATGTATTGACATTCTTAAAAAATGTATTATTATCATAAATGAGAATAAAAATATTTTTTTGAGTCATTGTAATCAAAAATGATAATAACCATAAATGGAAGGGAGAACAAATGAAAAATTCCAAGGCAAAAATCATTATGCATCCAGTCCGTATCAAGATCATTCAACTGCTTGCCAATGGAAGTAAAATGAATGTACAGCAGATTGCGAAACGAATCGATGATGTATCACAGGCTTCATTATATCGGCATCTCAACACACTGGTTGATGAGGAGATGATCGAGGTAGTCGAGGAAAATCAAATCCGGGGGACCGTGGAGAGAATATATGCGATTAAATCGCCGAACATCCAGACTCAGGAGGAATTGAAGTCATTCTCCAAAGAAGAGCACTTAAGCATGTTCATCATGTTCCAGGCCTTTTTGATGGGACAGTATGAAAAATACTTGGATCAGGAGAATTTTGATTTGGTCAAGGATGGGGTGAGCTACCGGGTGGCTAGCTTGAACCTATCAGACGATGAATTTCAGGAGCTCACCGGGAAGATGGCTTCATTATTGATGGAAGCGATGAAGAATGAACCGTCGGAAGAGCGGGTAGCAAGACAATTTGCCACAATCATCATTCCAGAAAAATGATTTGTGATTTATAGACAAAGGGGAAATATCGATGATGAAACATTTTATCGAAGAGGAAATTCATATTGAAGGGGAGCATCCGATATACGGGACGTTGACCATTCCTGCTTCAGGGACAGATCGCCTATGGCCAGCCGTTTTGATCATTGCAGGATCTGGCCCGATCGATCGCAATGGCAATGGACCGAAAGGAAAGTTCCAATTCAACCTGTATCGTGAATTGGCCGAAAGAATGACGGAGCTGGGGTTTGTCGTATTGAGATATGACAAAAGGGGAAGCGGCAAAAGCCCATCCGAATTGGTGTCTGCTGGAATGTGGGATTTAGTGGATGATGCCGAGCGCGGCTATTTATTTTTGAAAAATCACCCGAACGTGGATACGGATCAAATCATCGTCCTTGGACACAGTGAGGGGACGATCCTGGGCACTGCGCTGTCGGCAAGGCAGGATATCCAAGGATTGATGCTCATTTCTGGCGGTGTGGCCAATTTGGATGAATACTTGAGGCATCAACGAAAGCTGGCGTACGCTGAATTGAAGAATGGGAGAGGATTCAAGGGAGCACTGCTAAAACTGCTGGTCAACGAGGAACGGGAAGAAAAGAAAGCGAACAAGCTGATGGAAAAAATGTTCAAGTCGGGCAAAGATGTATACAGAGCCTACTTTTTCATCAAACAGCCAGCCAAATGGTTCAAGGAGCATTACGCCTATGACCCAAGACCGGACCTGCAAAAAGCCGATTTCCCGGTATTTGCGATCCATGGCGATAAAGATCCACACGTCGATACAGAGATTTTGAAAGAATTGCCGGAATTAGTCAAAGGTAATTCCGAATTTCATATCATTCACAATATGGACCATGGTTTGCGTGTGCAGCAGGAAGAAAAAGAAATACTCAAATTAAAGAAGCTATATAAAAACGTATCGTCACGTCCTTTTCATCAGGAAGGGTTCGAAGTCCTTTCTAACTGGCTTGTTTCTCATTACAAGGGGGGATCCTGACATGGTCAGTACAGCAACCATTATTTCGATGTTTGTTCCGATAATATTTGCGTTTGTCCTATTTATCGGAATGATCATCATGGCCAAGAAGAAAATAGGGATTGAGATGAGAGCGTTAGTCCTTGGGGCAGTGGGATTTTTCGTCTTTTCACAAGTGCTGGAGAAAGCGCTCCATGTCGTGGTGATTTCACAATTCCCAGATTACGCCGATCACCCCGTATGGTTCGGTTTGTACGGAGGATTTGCAGCAGGGATCTTTGAAGAGATGGGAAGATTCATTTTGTTTATATGGCTTTTGAAAAAATTCAGATCATTCAAATCCGGCATTTCATTTGGGATCGGCTGGGGTGGGATTGAGGCTATCCTATTGACGTTGATGATCGTGGTTCCGAACATCATTTTTGCCTTCATGATCAACTCAGGAGTGCTTGAATCGACGATCGGAAAAGATATGCCGGCTGAAACGCTGGAAACTCTGAAAGCTGGCGTTTTGAACCATGGCGTTTCTTTTTACCTGCTTGCGTGCGTCGAACGATTGTCTGCGGTATTTATGCAATTAGCTTTCTCACTGCTCGTCTTGCTTGGGGTAAAAAAAGGGAAGTTTGCCTACGTTCTATATGCGATCATCATCCACGCCGCAGTCGATTTTCCACTCGTATTCGTTCAGACGGGATATTTCAACAACCTGTGGCTGGTGGAGCTGTATGTGGCGATCCTAGGCGTCTTGGGCGGTTTCTTTATGAAAAAGATGCAGAAGAAGTTTACAGATGAACAAATGGACTCGGAAACGGACATCCACCTGAATGTGTAAGGGGTATATTGGCAGGAAATGCGGCAGCAACATAGAAATATCGGTCGAAATCGCTGTTTTATCAGTCTAAAAATAGATATATCGGCCGAAATGATCATTTTATCGGTCTAACTGGTCCATATATCGGCCAATCGACAAATAAAGACAAAGGCAATGCCTCCAGGGGCATCGCCTTTGATGTATCTATTTTTCAGGTATTCTAGTTATCTTGCAGCTTTTTGAAGCTTGTGGATGACCGTCAAGGAGCGGCCGGTTCCGATTGCTACGGATTCGAGCGGGCTTGTAGCAAGGTGGACGGGCACAACGATTTCTTTGCTCAGCCAGTCTTGCATGCCGTTCAGGAGTGCACCGCCGCCAGTCAAGATGACGCCGCGGTCGACGATGTCACCGCTCAGCTCAGGAGGGCAGTTTTCCAATGTAGCACGGATCGTTTCCAAAATATGAAGCAATGATTCTTTCAAAGCAGATTGAATTTCAGTAGATGAAAGTTCGATTGTTTTTGGAAGTCCTGTGACCAAGTCACGGCCGCGGATATCCATTGTGATTTCGTCATGCTCGATCAGCGCATGGCCGATTTCCATTTTGATCGTTTCTGCTGTTCTTTCCCCGATCAAGAGGTTGTATCGTTTACGAACGTATTGCACGATGTCTTCGTCCATTTGGTCCCCGCCGATGCGGATTGTGTTGCAAGTCACGACACCACCGTAAGAGATGATCGCCACTTCAGTCGTTCCGCCGCCGATATCAACGATAACGTTAGCGACTGGCTCATCGACTGGCAGGTCTGCGCCGATCGCTGCAGCAACAGGCTCTTCGATGAGATGGACGTTTTTCGCACCGCTGTTTTTCACGGCATCATGGATGGCGCGTCGTTCAACGGATGTAGCACCGGATGGCGTACAAACGACAACATTTGGCTTGCGGATGGAGAAGCCTAATTTTTTGCCTGCATTCTTCATGATTTGCTTCAGCATTTCAGTCGTAATATCATAGTCGGCAATGACGCCGTCTTTAAGTGGACGGACCGCTACGATTTTTCCAGGGGTCTTACCGATCATGCTTTTCGCCTCAGCACCTACAGCCAGGACGTTTTTCGTTTCGGTATCAATGGCCACAACGGATGGTTCGTTTAAAATGATCCCTTTATTTTTGCTATATACTAAAATGTTTGCAGTTCCTAAATCGATTCCAATTTCAGAGTTTGAGAACATATGTATTCACCCTACTTTCTATAATTCGACACATTATAATCCTTCTTAAGATTATAGGAGATTTTTGTCGGTTAGGCAGGTAGTAGTTTATGGAAGCAAGGATTGTTACAAAACTCATATTTTGTTTGTAACGCAATAAATCAAGTCTTTGCAGAGGGTATAGCGCTTACTGATTTAGTTGGAGGAAAGTTTTGTTACGAAACTTTAAAGGTTTTGTAAAATTGAAATGAGAGAATTTCGGTGAGGAAAGGACTGCCCGAGGTGGTGTTTGTTGGGTAAGAATTCCTGTTATGTTGAATGTTTGAAAGGAAGTTATTGTGGACTATGTTACTAGTTGCCAAATGGCTGTTTAGTCAAAGCTTAAATAAAGTGGATTTCCGCTGCCCGATGGCCGTTTTCCGGCAAGTAAAAAGGGAACCTGCAAATCCGCAGGTTCCCTTTTCGTTTTGCTTATAAGCTGAATCGGTCCAATTCTTGTTTCATGGTTTTGGTCATTTTTTGGAGTGTTTCGACCATGTCGTTCAGGTGGGCAAATGATCTCATCTGCTCCTCGGTGGAGGCTGAGATTTCTTCTGTGCCGGCCGCAGTTTCTTCGGTTACGGCGCTGATGTTTTCAACAACGGACAAGATTTCGTTGCTTTTAACATTGGAATGCTCCAATTGGGCTACAAGTCCGTTCAGCTGGGAGAAGATCGAGCTGACAGCGGAGGAAATCGTCTGGAAGGATTGCTCCGTGACTTTCATCGAATCGACCTGTTGGTTGGAAATGCCCAATCCTTCGTTTGTAGCCTCGGCAACGCTCAAGATGCCGTTTTTAATATTTTTGACCATTTCTGTGATTTGTTGTGTGGCTCGGGAGGAATCCTCCGCAAGCTTCCGCACTTCTTCGGCGACGACGGCGAATCCTTTGCCTGCTTCTCCTGCACGTGCTGCCTCGATGGCGGCATTGAGCGCCAGTAAATTCGTCTGTTCGGCGATTTGATGGACGGAGAGTGCAGCTGATTCGATTTGGCCGGTATATTGGTTAAAGTCCTTGACGGCTTCGCTGATCTTAGATGTCGAGTTGGCCATTTGTTCTGTCAGGTGCTGCTGGTTATTCAATGATTGCTTTCCGTTTTCAACGGAGTGCAGCGCTTCGTCGCTGTATTCAAGGGACTGCTTGCTGTCGTTGACATTCTTTTCGAAGTCATCCTTCATATTCGCCATAGAGGATGCAGCTGACTGAATGTCATTGGAAATCGACTGGCTTCCTTTGGCAAGCTCCTCTGTAGACGCGGCGACCTGGTTGCTCGATTCTGTCAAGTTCAGCATTTGCTTCGTCAAATTGATGGAGAACTCGTTTACGTCTTCTCCGACTTTTTCAACCGATTGAACCGTTGACTTCAAATTTTGCAGCATGATTGAAAAGGCATTGGCCAATTTATCGATTTCGTATTTGGACTGCGGCTTCAAGTCTGCTATTTCGACTGTCAGATCGCCATCCGCCACATGTTCGGCATTACGGACCATGCGGTTGATCGGCTTGACGATGCGATTGGATAAAATGAAGGACAGCACGAGTGACAATACCACAAGCAGGATGCTTCCGATAATGGAACAAAGAACGATGAATTGAATTTTATTGCGTGTATTTTCCTGGTTTTGATTGTACCAGGAGGTCGTTTCTTTGTTTAATAAAAATACATCATTCAAGATCCCCGAAACCCTCATCGCCTGCCTGTTGACGGCTGGCTTGTTCTGGGCTTCCAGGGCTTGTGAAGCGTCCGTGTTCAATGTGTTGAATTTTTCGCTGATCTTTTTATATAGTTCCTTTTGGTTGGCAACTGTCAGCTGTTTGCCGAGTCCGTCCAATTGCTTTCCAACGGAAGTCAAACTCGCCTTTGCTTCTGTCATGTTGGCATCGGAAGGGTTGAAGGCATAGTTTGACAGGGCCTGCTTTGTATTCGTCAAGTCGCCCCTGAATTTTTCAACGTTCAAAAGGATAGCGACATCATCCTTTGATGAACTCTGGATCAGCATGACTTGCGACGTGATGAAAAAGACCATGATGATGGCAAGGACCAAAGGGATGAGGCCAAGTAAATTCAGTCGTATACGTAAACTCATGTTCTTTCCTCCTTAATTGCTTTCTGGGATCGTGATTTCGCCGGATACGATTTTCTTCTTCGCGTCCTCGATTTTCTGTTCTTGCTCCTTTGTCAGCTGAATGAGGGTAATCGGCGCTAATCCGACGCCATCCTGCTCCAGGCCAAGTTCTTCCGGCGCCATGCTGATTTTTCCGTTTTTCTTTAAATCTTTTGCCAGATTGTAGACGGCAATGTCGATATTTTTCATCATGGATGTCACGATTGATTTTTCAGCGATGAAATGCTGGTCGCTGTCGACTCCGGCTGTGTATACGCCGTTCTTTTCAGCGGTCTTGATGGATCCGACGCCAGTGAATCCGGCAGCTGGATAGATGAAATCCGCACCTGCGGCGATTTGTTTGGATGCCAGGTTCGAGCCGAAATCCGAATCACTGAACCCGTTGGCATAATCGACTAAAATTTTTGCGTCAGGTTTTACATATTTCACCCCGGATATGAAGCCGTTCTTGAATTTCTCGATGACGGGTACCTGCGCGCCTCCGATGAATCCGAGTGTATTTGATTTGGTTGTCATTCCTGCAATCATCCCAACCAAAAAGCTGCCTTCCTGTTCCTTGAAGGTAATCGATTTGATGTTTTTCATAGAAGAAACTCCGTCAATCAGGATGAATTTTTGATTTGGATGTTTTTTGGCGACGGCTTCGAGCGGCTCCTGTGCAGAAAAACCGAGGCCGATGATGAAGTCATTTTTTTGCTTGACGAGTTCTTCCAATGCTTCTTCTGCGTGACCGTCCGGTGCTTCGCGATAATCAAAGATGAAGCCGAGGGTGTCTCGTGCTTTTTCAAGTCCCCTGAATGCAGAATCGTTGAAGGATCCATCCCCGAGTCCGGTATCCGATAAAAGGATGCCGATATGATATTCCTTTTTCTTTGGCGATTCAGCCAGCGTATTGGAAGAACAGCCTGATAAGACAAGGCTGAGAATGATGAATAATGGCAATGCGTATTTAAACATGTCAATCTCCTCTCGAGTGGTTATGTAAGTTGTTCTAAGCGGTCGTTTAATATATCGGCACGGAAATGAATTTTAAAAGGGGCTGGAAAATAGTCGAAAAAGACTGACAGCTGTAAAGGGCAAATAAAAAAACCGTCTGGATATAGTCGTCCAGACGGCTTGTGTATGCTCTTTAAGCAATCACGCTCTTTTAAAGAATTTGGCGAGCTCCTGGCTTTCGCCCTTGCGTACTTTCCGATGCTCGGCACGTTTGATCGCCGTTTCGTTCAACCACAGCTCTTCTTGTGTTTCCGGAACGATTTCCGGAACAGGAGCCGGCTTCCCGTTTTCGTCGAGTGCCACGAATGTGAGGAAGGAAAGAGCAGCAATCGCTTTTTCGCCGGTCAATAATTTTTCCGATGTCACTTTGACAAATACCTCCATGGAGCTTCGGCCGGTATATGTCACCATCGCCTCAAGCGTCACTGCATCCCCGACCTTGATCGGCTCAAGGAAATCGACGGAATCGGTCGAAGCTGTAACGACGGGATTCCTTGCCATACGGTAGGCACTGATCGATGCAATATCATCTATATAGGCCATCAGCTTGCCCCCGAATAGTGTACCGTGGTGATTGGTGTCCGGAGGAAGCACGTGGCTTGTCTTCACTGCTAATGTATCCCTCATGAATTTTTTTGGTCTCATCAGATCACCCTTCTCTTTTGTTGTCATAATATAGTATACCCCTTTTAGGTAAGGGGCAAAACTGATTTGCACTTGCATCCGCTTTCATCTTTATATAGTATGATTTACTTTGAGCAGGAAGATGTTTTCCATTTTTTTACTTGATTGACACATGATATGAAAGTGGTTACAATCAAGGTGAGTCAATATTTTTAGAATATTTAAAATATAGGGCGATGGTACTATGAATATTTTAGTTAAGAGCTCTCATAGCTCGGAATCACTATACAAAAGGCGCGATTGAACCAGGAATGGTTTGGTCGCGCCTTTTCTTTATTCAGCTAAATTAGTAGAGGAGTGCATGAAATGATCGAGTTGAACGGAAACTCATTGACGTTGGAACAGGTTGGAAAAGTATTATTTGATAAATCCATGGTGTCTGTCACAGAAGCAAGCATGGAAAAAGTGAAAAAAAGCAGGCAGGCCGTCGAGAAGATCGTGGCCGATAAGAAAGTCGTGTATGGCATCAATACAGGGTTCGGGAAGTTCAGCGATGTGCTGATCGAAGCGGAAGATGTCGAGGAGCTGCAATTAAATCTGATTCATTCCCATGCGTGCGGCGTAGGCGATCCTTTTCCCGAGGTCGTTTCACGGGCGATGGTCCTCCTGCGGGCTAATGCGCTGATCAAAGGGTTCTCCGGAGTGAGACCGGTGATCATTGAACGGCTGATCGATTTGATCAATGCCGAGATCCATCCCGTCATCCCGCAGCAAGGGTCGCTAGGGGCAAGCGGGGATCTTGCGCCATTGTCCCATCTGGCTTTGGTGCTGATGGGGGAAGGAGAGGTATTCTACAAAGGCGAAATCACTTCTGCCATCCATGCGTTGAGCAAGGAAGGGATCTGCCCGATTGTGCTCCAGGCGAAGGAAGGATTGGCGTTGATCAATGGGACACAGGCGATGACGGCGGTCGGTGTCGTCAATTATCTGGAGGCGGAAAAACTGGCGCTTGAGAGCGAAATGATCGCGTCCATCACGATGGAAGCCTTGCGCGGGATCATGGATGCCTTTGATGAAGACGTCCATCTGGCAAGGGGCTACACGCAGCAGACAGAAGTGGCGAAGCGAATCAATGCTTATTTAAGCGACAGCCGACTGACGACAAGACAAGGCGAGCTGCGGGTACAGGACGCGTATTCCTTAAGGTGCATCCCGCAGGTTCACGGGGCATCGTGGCAGGCCTTGGATTATGTGAAGGAAAAATTGGAGATCGAAATCAATGCAGCGACAGATAATCCATTGATCTTCGATGATGGGGAAAAAATCATCTCCGGCGGGAATTTCCATGGACAGCCGATTGCGCTGGCGATGGACTTCATGAAGATTGCAGTGGCGGAACTCGCCAATATATCGGAGCGGAGGATCGAACGGCTCGTGAACCCGCAATTGAATGATTTGCCTCCGTTCTTAAGTCCGCAGCCAGGCCTGCAGTCCGGTGCGATGATCATGCAATACTGTGCGGCATCCTTGGTATCCGAGAACAAAACGCTCGCCCATCCGGCCAGCGTCGATTCAATCCCGTCATCCGCCAATCAGGAAGACCATGTAAGCATGGGAACGATCGGTGCACGGCACGCCCATCAAATTATCGGCAACGCCCGCCGCGTGCTGGCGATCGAACTGATCTGTGCCCTCCAAGGCGTCGAATTCAGGGGAGTCGATCAAATGGCGAAGGCGACAAAAGGTTTCTTCGATGAAGCAAGGAAGATTGTCCCGACGATCGAAAAAGACCGAGTCTTCTCAAAAGATATCGAAAACATGAACCTTTGGCTCAAAGAAACCGACTGGGAACGCCACGGCCAGACAAGAGCAAAAACAAACGCATAAGGAATGGAGATCAGCCCACCCCCTTTGGTGACAGGCACCGCGGGGGTGGGCTGGTTTTTTTGTGCTTTCGATGATGAGGGGGGATTGGATTGATGGAATAAATGAAGATAGTGATGGAGAAATCGAGAAACATGATGGAAAAGAGACAAACATTGATGGAATAAAAGGAAAGTATGATGGAAAAATCGAAAAAGGTGATGGAATCGGATATAAAAGAAAGCAGCCCCCTATATTAGGTGACAGGCACCATAATGGGGGGCTGCTTTTTAATGACCTTTATTAGATGAACATGCCGACGTAGATGGCGGTGATGAAGCTGGCCAATGTTCCGCCGATGATGGCTTTGAGGCTTAGTTTGGAAACCAGTGGGCGCTTGGATGGTTCTAAAGATCCAAGGCCGACAATCAGCTGTCCGATTGATGACAGGTTGGCGAAGTTGCAAAGCGCAACCGATAAAATCGCCACAGTTTTCGGTGAAAGCTGATCCGCGATATTTGTCAATTTACCGTAAGCCACAAATTCATTGACGGACATCTTCGTTCCGATGATGGACGCTGCCTTGAATGCTTCATCAACCGGAATTCCGACGAGCAAAGCAAATGGGTAGAAGATGTAGCCAAGAATCATGGAGATGCTCGTATGGAAAAGTCCGAGCAGGCCATTCAAAAGCGCCAAGATTCCGATGAACGCAATCAAGAGGGCACCGATGTTGATTGCAAGCTGGACGCCATTGATCGCGCCATCTGCAATCGCTTCAAAGACGTTTGTGTGCTTTGTTTTTGCCATTTCGATATTGTCATTTGTCGTGGATTCCTCTGTTTCAGGCTCCATGATTTTGGACATGATCAAGGAAATGAGCGGAACGCTGAAGACAGATAAAAGCAAATATTTCATATCGATTCCCATCAACGAGTATCCGACAAGGATCGCGCCGCTAGCAGAAGCAGTTCCGCCGACCATGACAGCAAATGTTTCAGAACGCGTCAAATGCCTCAAGTAAGGCTTGACCAATAGCGGTGCTTCGACGATCCCCAAGAACGAGTTGCCGACAGCATTGAACGTTTCCACTTTCGTCGTGCCAAGCAGCTTGCCCAATGTGACACCGACTGCCTTGACGAAGACCGGGATGACCCGCAAATAATATAAAACTGAAATAAGTGCAGAGATGAAAATGATGACGGCCAATACATTGATTGCAAATACAAATGTAATATGAGTGCCTTTATCGTAGAAGCCGCCAAATACAAACTGAATCCCTTCGTTGCTGAAGTCGATGACTTTTTGAACGCCAAGCGCAGCTTTTTTCAAAAATATTTTCCCGATGGAAACTTTAAGGACGAATAAGACGAATAAACCTTCGAGCACCATGCCGACGATGATCGTTCTCCATGGAATGGAGGAGCGGTTGCTGCTCAAAAGCCAGCCGATGAAAAGTACGCCAATCAATGAGAGAAAACCAAGTAAAAATGTCATAAGAACCCCCTGATGTTTTTTTCAAAACCAATTCCGTTGATGATGTCTATGGTACGTCCTCTGAAGTCAGACCTCTCAAAAAATCAAATAAAAAAATCGTGCACCCCGACTCAGGTATAAAGAAAGCCGGGGCACACGATGGTAGTGTGTGATGAAATCATCTGACTTTCCTTATAGTCTAGCCATTTACGGCAGCTAGGTAGAGACTTATGGACCATATCACCATAGATATATAAGGAAACGGTATGAAGTTGATTAGTATTTTAGTATTTTAACAAAGCCACTTCGGCACGGCAATAGTAAAAATAGGAATTAGCGAGCATACTTCTCAAGTAAATTAGCTAAATAGTGCTTTTTATAGAGTTCGACTTTACGCTCCGCATGCCAACGAACTCCTCGTTTTTTCAATTCTTCCACGTACCAGCCTTTGCTTCCAGCGTACATATACAACACCCTTTCAAAAAAATATTAATGGAATCTTCTAGCTAAACGTATAAGGAAGAGCAATACTTTTAAAGCTCCAACGGTTAGACATTGTAACATCTATAGGAAATGGACTAAAGGGGCAAACCGGAATAAATATTTGAAAACTTTTTCCAACAAAGTCCATTTTATAGGAATTTATTACTATTTTAAAAAAAGAGTGATCCAAATTAAATGTAGGATCGTTTACTAAGCATAAAACGGAATAAGTTCCATCCAAATCTACTTTTGAAAGGAGGTGAAGGAAGAATTGCGACTAAAATTGGCATATTCGCTCCTTTTCCTTGGCATTATGGCATCTCCATCCATGGCATCAGCCAAAGGAGGGGTGCTCTCTGACACAGTGGGGACGGTGGCAAAAACCGTTTCAGCCGTAGAAGAAAAAGTGCCTGCCCCGGATAAACAGCAAAGTGGGGATGAGCAGAATGCAAAGGAAAGCGATCAAAAGAAAGCTGATCATCCATCATTGGTACAAGCTGCTTCACAGACTGTCGATCATATCGCTGATACAGCTGGAAAATTGACAGAGCCTGTGGACAAAGCAGCTAAGCCAGTGGAAAGCGTCACTAAGACGGTGGAAAACACAACTAAGACGATTGGAAATGTTACCAAAGCTGTCGAAAAGCCTGTCGAACAGCTGACAAAGCAGCCTGTGAAACAAGTGACGAAAAATGTTGATACTGTGACCCAGCCGGTGAAGAGCGTTGTGAAAACGGTGGGTTCGGTGACAAAGACTGTTGCAGAACCTGTATCAAAAACAGTTGCAAAGCCGGTAAAAGAAGTAACGGATACCGTTGATGAAACTATCCACAAAGTTATTAACAAAAAAACCGATCAGTCTGCAATAGAAGTAAAAGCAGAAGCTGACACAGGGAATAATGAAGTCAGCGCAGATGTTGGGGATAAAAATGCTGCGGTTGAAACATCCGAACAGGAAATCGGAAAGAAGGAGCATGCGGTGAAGTACCGAGAGCACCTTTTATCAAAACCTCTTATGGATGAGAAATGGCAGCAGACAAGTGGGAAAAATAGTGCAAATACGCATAGATTATCAAAAATGGATGATCCTGCAGCACCTATGCCTTCGAAACAGAACAACAATAGCAGGAGTACGTCCGTCCAGGCGATCGTACCGACGAACAGCCAAGGCGGAAGTGCAACTGGCAGTGCACCGTCATCAGGAAGTGCACAGACGGTTTCATTTGCGGCTATTTTGGGATCGGATGTCGATATAGATGTCCACTACTCAAATCCGCAATTGGACAAGTCTAAAAATTACTATGATCAGTGGTTGAATGCACCACCCGCACAGCCACCGAAATCTTCTTCTTCTTTAAACGTTTAAATAAAAACTAAAAAAGAAGAAGGAGAGATTATCTTGAAACCAACAAACGTATTGAAAACATTAACGATTACTGGAAGTTTAGCAGCTGGATTTTTACTAGGAGGTCAAGCGAGCTTTGCCGCTGAAAACCATTCCTCCCTGGGGATTGTCAATGATTTATCCGCGAACATCTCATTAATGGGCGATCATGATTCATCCAATTCGATGGCGAATGTAAAAACAAACACTCAAGTGAAAGCTCAAAATAATGACGATGATAGAAGCGGATCCATCCAAGCAGGGGTTAAGAATGATGTAAATGCCGCTGTGAAAAACGAAGGTGATCGCCGTGATCAATCGTCCATCTCAGCCAACACAATGGCAGGGGTACAAGCACAATCAAAAGATAATGACAACCAATCATCATTGAATGCAAAAGCAGATGCAGACGCATGGGCAGAGTCCAAAAGCTCCGACGATCAAGACATGAACAGCACGAAAGCCGGCGTGAACACGATGGCCGATGTGAAAGCGAGGTCCAGCGATGAAGACAACCAATCTTCATTGGATGCAAAAGCAGATGCAGACGCATGGGCAGAGTCCAAAAGCTCCGACGATCAACACATGGACAGCACGAAAGCCGGCGTGAACACGATGACAGACGTAATGGCAATGTCAAACGATGAAGAGAACCAATCATCATTGAATGCAAAAGCCAATGCAGGCGCATGGGCAGAGTCCAAAAGCTCCGACGATCAAGACCTGAACAGCACGAAAGCCGGCGTGAACACGATGGCCGATGTAATGGCAATGTCTAACGATGACGAGAACCAA